>CAZDWP010000140.1:0-5640 GCA_964508985.1 uncultured Herbinix sp.
ACGGCCATTGCTGAATATTTCAGAGATCAAGGTAAGGATGTTCTACTTATGATGGACTCCTTGACAAGATTTTCTATGGCGCAAAGAGAGATAGGATTGGCATCGGGAGAGCCTCCTGTATCAAGAGGATATACACCAAGTGTATATACAGAGATGCCAAAATTACTTGAAAGAGCAGGTAATTCTGATAAAGGCTCTATAACAGGACTCTATACGGTATTAGTTGATGGTGATGATTTTAATGAACCAATCTCAGATACCGCAAGAAGTATATTAGACGGTCACATAATGCTTTCAAGGAAAATGGCACATAAAAACCATTATCCAGCCATTGATATTTTACAGAGCATTTCCCGTATAATGAGCTCTATTATTACAGATGATCATAAAGAGGCGGCAGGAAAGCTTAAGAATGTTCTTGCTAGCTATCAAGAGGCAGAGGATTTAATAAATATTGGTGCATACAAGAATGGCGCCAACCCGGATATTGATTATGCGATCTCCAAAATACATTTGGTAAATGAGTATCTTATGCAAGAGGTGGATGATAAGCTTACATTTGATCAGGAAATTGTCATGTTAAAGGAGATTTTTGAATAAAATGAAAAAATTTCGTTATAGTATGGAAAGTATTCTTAATATAAAGCTAAAGCTTGAGGACCAGGCTAAGCTTGCATATGCCTTGGCAAATAACCGTCTAGCCATAGAGGAAGAAAAGCTTTATAACATGGAGCATAAAAAACATTCCTATGAGAATGAGCAACGGGAGCAAGGTAGTGCAAGGCTTAATATTAAGAAAATGAGGCAGCTTTCAGATGCAATTGAAATTATGAAGGTGAATATCAAACAGCAGAAGGTAGTTGTAAAGACAGCAGCACAGCGTCTAGAGATTGCACGAATCCGTCTGAATGATGCCATGATAGAAAGAAAAACACAAGAAAAGCTGAAGGAAAAGGCATGGCAGGAATATCTGATGGAAGTCGCTGCCGAAGAGCAGAAAGAGATTGACGAACGCAACAGCTTTAAATATAATAACTTTCTGCTTTACGAGGAGGATAGATAATGGCAAGGAGATACAAGGCTGATGGAATGGAAAAAGAAGGCAGCAAGTGGTTAACAGTTTTAATTGCCCTTTTGATAGCCATCATATGGTTCACTATATTTGGACTTTTAATCAAATTTGATGTGGGAGGCTTTGGCTCCGGTGTTTTAAGACCAATTATAAAGGACATTCCTCTTATTAATAGAATACTTCCTGATATATCTGAGGAGCAGCTGGCAATTGAAAAAGACTATGCCTATAGTTCTCTTGCAGAGGCAGTAGCAAAGATAAAGGAACTTGAAACTACCATTGAGGATATGGAGATTAAGGATACAGAGGATAGCACTAAGAGAGCAGATTTGTTAGCAGAGCTGGATAGACTCAAGGTATTTGAAGAGAAACAAAGCGCATTCGAAGAAAAGGAAAAGGAATTTGATAAGAAGGTTGTATTTGCAGAAGCAGCCCCTACAATAGAGGAGTATAAGAGCTTCTATGAGAGCATAAATCCTACCAACGCTGAGCTAATCTATAGGCAGGTAGTGGAGCAACTTCAATATTCAAAAGCAATTCAAGAAAAAGCAGATTTATATAGGAATATGGATCCTGAAGCGGCAGCTAGAATACTTGAAACTATGACAGCCGACGTTGAATCAGTAGCAAAAATATTGCTTGCTATGAAACCTAAGGAAAGTGCGGCCATTATGGCAGAGATGGATCATGTACTAGCAGCTAAGATTACAAAGAAAATGCTAGATATGGATGAAGAAAGACTGGCAACTGAATAATAAGACCAGGTTTTCGTTAAAATTGATCGCTACGGGGAGTAAGTAACTATCCCCGTTGTAGATAAATATTAGGAAATCATATAAATATGAAATCATATGACTATGATGCCAAAACGAAAGGAGGGATGAAAGAGGATGATGACGCAAAGCATACCTACAAGGGCTTCCGGTAGTCTGTTAGGAGCTGCAGGTTCTGCTAATTTTGCGAAGAGGTCAAGAGAAAATGTTTTTGATATGTTTCTTGCGGGAAGCACCAATAGCGAAACTAAGATTTCTGCTAAGGCTAAAAGCATCAATGAGAATACAAAAAATAATAGCCCTAACAAGAATCTGTCTACAAATGGCAATGAAAAAATCACTGGTACAATGCAGGATAAGAAGGCCATGAAATCTGATGTAAGTAGCACAGATAATCAGACTGTAGATAATGTTACAAAGCAAGAAAAAAAGCCCGAGGATATCATTAACGAGGATGTACACGGACAAATAATGACAATGCTTGACCAAATAAAAAATGCTATTATGGAAGAATTGGATCTGACAACTGAAGAGATGGATTCTATGATGAAGGATTTAGGATTAGAACTTTCAGATCTAACTGACCCGCAAGCAATAATTTCGCTGATACTTGCAGATAGCGGGAACACCGACCCATTTGCCATGCTTATGGATGAACAGCTGGGCAATAAGTTACAAGGCCTGCTAACAAAGCTAGAAGATATCAAAAGCGGTGCAAATCTTAAGCTTACCGATGACGAGATTAGGCAGATATTAGAGCAGAGCATGATGGGTGAAAAAGACGAAGCAT
The DNA here is from genome assembly GCA_964508985.1 of uncultured Herbinix sp. GTDB lineage: Bacteria > Bacillota > Clostridia > Lachnospirales > Lachnospiraceae > Mobilitalea. The sequence goes on from CAZDWP010000140.1 coordinate 2,636, forward strand.
TATTCGATACTGATGAAGCTCAGGCTATACAGAACCAGGACCTACCTAAAAAAGCTGAGGATGATAACGCAAGAGCAGACGGCAATAAGCTCCAGGCTGTATCCAAGGATGATAGCCAGTCTAATGACCAGACACCTGTAATTGCATCGAGTAGTGAAGGAGAGCTAAAAGACACAGATGATCGAAGAGCCAAGTCAGATAAAGACGGGTTTGAAGCCTTTCTTGATAAAATCAGTGCAAATTATGACAAACCAGTAGTTGATTTTAGCAACAGTAACGTAAGGCTATATGACATAAGAGAAATTGCACAGCAGATTATCGAACAGATAAGGGTACAAATTAATCCTGAGCAGACCACAATGGAGCTTCAATTAAATCCGGAAAATCTGGGTAGGGTAAACCTAACAATCAGCTCAAAGGAAGGCGTTGTGACAGCACATTTTGCAGTACAAAACGACCTAGCCAAGGAAGCTATAGAAAGTCAATTGATTACACTAAAGGATACACTTGCACAGCAAGGAATCAAAGTAGAATCAATCGAAGTAACGGTAGCCAGCTATACATTCGATCAGAAGAGCCCGTCAGATGAGACCGAGCAAAAGATGTACAAGAAGCAAAGAAGTGGAAATAAGATTACCTTCGAAGAAGCTGTAGCTATGAGTGAAGAATCCATAGATGAGGCAGATACTATTAATCTTACCGATACCATGGGTTACAATATTGATTACACGGCATAGCTTAAGTGAAATGAAGAAGGAGGAAAGCCATGAGCGAATTAATTAAGACCGTTGAAAATGGCGTAATTGAGCAAGTCAACAAATCAGCTAATACAGAGAAGTCAACTAAAAACGAACTGGGCAAGGATGCATTCTTGCAGCTTCTAGTAACACAGATGAAGTATCAGGACCCTCTTAACCCCAGCTCAAACACAGAATACATATCACAATTGGCTACATTCTCACAATTGGAGCAAATGCAGAATCTAGGTGCAATGACTACTAATTCACAAGCCTTTAGCTTAGTTGGTAAGAATGTTATCGTAAGAACAAAGAGTGAAACCGGAACCATTACAGATATCGGCGGTAAAGTCGATTTCGTAAATATGAGTAGTGGTAAGGCACGTATTTCCATTAACGGAAATCTTTATTCTATCGAAGACCTTGATAGTGTCATAGATGATACCTATATTTTAGAGAAGGGACGTCCCCATATCTTAGAAAAGGTAGATTTGGAATATGATGCTCAGGATCCTGCGAATTTAAGCTTTAATGTACATATGGGTGAAGGAGATTCTATAGCGGATGATGTGGCGGTACTAATAGATCAAACCCTACTTGATTCTTCGGTTATCACAGTCAAGGACAATAAGATAACTATAGCCGAATCAGTATTCGAGAATGCACCAAACGGTACTTACAAAGTAACAGTAATATTCAACGATGTCCTCTTAACTACAGCTAAGGATATGGTAAATATAATAGTTAAGAACTCTGATGTAGAACCAAAGGAACCAGAAGAACCAGAAGATCCAGAAAATCCAGAAGATCCAAATGAACCTACTGATCCAGAGGAACCAAATGTTTCTAACGAACCATAATTAGAGGATAAGAGGATTTAACAAAAAGGTGAGTGAAGGTTGAAAAGAAGTACATTTTTCAACCGGCAAAAAGCATGGAGCGTGCTTTTCGCACATTAATGTTTGCCGCTGAAGCGGCAGATGGAGGTTATAATGAATAACATGCCTTTGAACAAGATACCTTCCCAGCTTCCTGTAGCGAACAGACTTAGCGGTAATACAATAGCAAAGCCAGTAGCAGGGATACCCTTTCATGAGATACTGAAGGATAAACAAGCCGCAGTAAGATCAGAAGAGCTGAAGTTCTCAAAGCATGCCAATGAAAGGCTTGCAAGCAGAAACATAGATCTTAGTGATGATCAGTATAGACGCCTGGAGTCAGGCGCAAAGAAGGCTTATGAGAAGGGAATTAAGGAAACTCTTGTAATGGTAGACGACCTAGCATTTATCGTAAACATAAAGAACAATACGGTTGTTACTGCGGTAAATGATGGCGAAGAAAAGATTTTTACTAATATTGATGGTGCAGTAATTATATAATGCCGGACCTTTTGGAGGCTAAGTATCCATGACTGACAGATTGGATACAAATGATTACAGAGCACGTTTAGGAGGTCATTAATTATGATGAGAGCATTATTTTCTGGTGTTTCTGGTTTAAAGGTACACCAGACTAGAATGGACGTAATAGGTAACAACATTTCTAATGTAAATACAATAGGTTTTAAATCAAGCGCGGTAGCGTTTTCTGATGTTTTTTATCAGACTACACAAAGTGCATCTGGACCCAATGCTGCAACCGGTACTACCGGTCGTAATGCTATGCAAATCGGTCTTGGTTCCAATGTGGCATCAATTACATCATCTGTAGGAACCACAGGCGCATCACAAAGAACCGATAATCCATTTGACGTTATGATTGAGGGTGACGGCTTCTTTATTGTTAATTATGGTGGAAGCAACTATTTTACAAAAGCAGGCTCCTTTGGCGTAGATGCTTACGGTACCTTATCTACAGCGGCAGGCGCTCAGGTAATGGGATGGCAGGTTGATCCAATGGATCCTACAAAGACCGTTGCAGACAAGGTTTCAGCGTTAAATATCATGTCACCCGAGAATTTGTATGCTACTCCAGAAGCTACCACCGCAGCATATGTATCAGGTAATATTGATAAAAACGATACACAGGTTGCTTTTAACGCAACTGGTAAGATGATTAACATGGGCTTTTATGACAATATGGGACACGGCTATAAGGCAGACCTAAGAGTAAGACAGGTTGCTAATGAAGGTACTAATGTATATGCTGTGGATGTAATGGACATAAAGGATGAGAAGGGCAAATCTATATTTGTTATTGAAGAAGAGGACGTTGACGGTAATATTACATACGATGCTTCAGGAATTAACCGTATTTCACTTGGTAATG
>CAZDWP010000141.1:0-5613 GCA_964508985.1 uncultured Herbinix sp.
CAGAAGGAGGCACAGTGCGTTGGATTATAAAACCCCACAGCAGGTTGAAGATGAGGTTCTTGCAGATTAGTAATTTTTTAATTGATGATGCACAGTGAATAAATGTTCAACTTTTTATGTCCAAAGTATTGACATAGGTCCACAAGCATTAAGTAGTTGATCCACATGAATGCTTGGAAATATAGCATTCGAATGAAAATAGTAAAGACTACAATTATATATAAAGAGTAAATATAAAGAGTAAATGTAAATAAATGTTGACAATGGTAATAAAAGGGGATACAATTAAGAGGAAAGTTTATACATATGATGTAAAAAAATATATATTATGGAGATGATTTTGAATTATTTGTATTATCCCTTTCGTATGATATAAGTATATGGTTTTTAATATAATAAAGTATTTCACTGCTGGTAACAGAGAAATGTTTTGTGATAATAATGAAAGCTAGGCTTGATATAATATCTATTCTAAAATTAATTTATATCATAAACACACCTAGTTTATAATAGGTGTGTTTTTTATACCTAAATATTTATCCAAATCCATATTCGATTTTTCAAGAGTAAGAATTTTAAAGATGTATTTAATATTAAGGAAGGAATAATTATGATTGAGCCCTTATTTTACAAGTGTAATGAATGCGGTGCGGTTTATGAAATGAAAAAACATATAACGAACATGTACATCTGTATGTCATGTGGAAGATATGAAACATTAGATTATAAAAAAAGACTTGAATTAATTATTGATGATGAATCTTTTCAGGAAACTAATATAAAGTCTGAATTTGCAAATTGTATTAATTTTCCTGGTTATGAAGAAAAGTATGATAAAGCAGTTCAAAATACATTACTAAATGAAGCCATTATTACAGGAAAAGGACGAATTGATCGTATCGAAGCTATGATAGGAATTATGGATTCTGGATTTATGATGGGAAGCATGGGAGTTGTTGTTGGTGAAAAAGTTGCCAGGTTATTTGAAGATGCACAAAAAAATAAATTACCAGTCATAATATTTACTGCTTCTGGAGGTGCTAGAATGCAAGAAGGGATATTAGCATTAATGCAAATGGCTAAAACAGCATCAGTAATTTCTGAATTTAGTCAAGATGGTGGATTGTATATTAGTGTTTTAACAAATCCAACTACAGGGGGTGTAAGTGCTAGTTTTGCTCTTCTTGGAGATATAATTATTGCAGAACCAAAGGCATTAATTGGATTTGCAGGGAAAAGAGTTATTGAGCAGACAATCAAGGAAAAGATTCCAGAGTTTTTTCAAACCTCTGAGTTTCTATTAGAACATGGATATTTGGATATGATAGTATCTAGAAAAGATTTGAAAAAAGAGATTAGTAGGCTATTACAACTACATAATTATGAAAAAGTTACCTTATAGAATAATGATATTTACTGTTAGGAGAGATGATTTTGGAGTTTGAACTTGATAGTAATAAAGAATATGCTGCTTGGAATAAAATAATGACCGCAAGAGATATGAACCGTTTTAGATCTTTGGAAATAATTAAAAATATATGTCATGAATTTGTTGAACTACATGGAGATAGAGGAGTCTATGATGATAAATCCATGGTCTGTGGTCTTGCACTATTTAACGGGAAGCCAGTGACAATTATTAGTCAGCAAAAAGGCAATAGCAAAGTTGAGATGCAATATCGTCAATATGGTATGGTTATGCCCTCTGGATACCGTAAAGCCTTACGATTAATGAAGCAGGCTGAAAAATTTAAGCGGCCAATAATTTGCTTTATCGATACCCCAGGTGCTTTTCCAGGGGTGTCAGCAGAAGAGAATGGTCAAGCAGAAGCCATAGCAAATAATATCTGCTCTATGTTTCAATTTCGTGTACCAATTATTGCAATAATTATTGGTGAAGGGGGTAGTGGTGGAGCTTTAGCAATAAGTATAGCAAATAAAGTTATTATGCTTGAAAATTCAATTTTTTCAGTTGTGTCACCTGAAGGGTGTGCAAGTATATTATATAAGGATTCTAGAAAGGCACCATCAACAGCTGAAAATCTTAAATTAACAGCACAGGATTTGATAGAGTTAGAGATTATTGATGAAATAATTAGTGAAAGTGGTAGCAAGAAAGACATTTTTATGCGAATAAAAGAATGTATAGAATTGGAGTTGAATAGATGCTCTAATCTTAGTGTCAAGGAGATTAAAGAGGAGCGTTATCAAAAATTCCGTATGATTGGTGCGGATATTACGTTCTCAAGCTGATGCAAATCATATATGGAACGATTTTTATAACTGTATTATATAAGGAGTGGATATTAAATGGAAAAAACAACAACATACATTCAGGACTTACAAACAATAATTAAACAGTGTGAAGAATCCGAATTATACTCATTTGAGTATAAAAATGAAAACATATCCTTATCATTTCATAAAAGGAAATGGGATAGTCTAGTTGAAGAAAATATGGATACTTATATTATGCAGGAAAGTGAAGTTAAAATGGTAGACAACCATACTAATATAGTTACTGATATTTTACAATACAAGAAAGATATTGATGTACAGGAGAGTGAGATTGCTATTATGTCACCTTTTGTTGGAACAGTGGAGTTCTCTACTAAGCTTAAGTTAAACTGTGAAGGAGTACTTGTTGAAAAAGGTGAAATTATTTGCTATGTAGAGGCAATGAAACTTTTAAATGATATTAAAGCACCCGTAACAGGGAAAATAAAGAGAATATTAGTAGAAGACAATAGTTTTGTTGAGTATAATCAGCAACTATTAATTATTGAGGTTGATAAAGATGACTAAAGATTTCAAGAGAATTTTATTAGCCAATAGAAGTGATTGTGCTGTTCGAATTATTAGGGCTTGTAAGGAAATGGGAATAGAGACGGTAACTATTTACTCTGTAGAGGAAAAGGGAGCGTTTCATACTAGAATTGCAGATCACTCTATTTGCATAGGTGAGACGGCATATAGTGAATCATATTTGAATGCTTATAAGATATTATCAATTGCCTCAAAGTACAATGTCGATGCAATACACCCAGGAATAGGATTCCTTGCAGAAAACTCGGATTTTGCACAACTATGTGAAAAAATGAATATATGTTTTATTGGTCCAGGAAGTAACATTATTGATATGATGGGTAATAAGATTACCGCAAAGAATGTAGCAAGAGAGTGTAATGTACCTATTCTTAGTGATATATGCATAGAGGAATTAGAAAATGAAGATATTCTGCTTAGAGTAAAGAAAAATGATTATCCTGTCATTATAAAAGCGACTCAGGGTGGTGGAGGTAAAGGAATTCGTATTGCTAATACAGAAGATGAATTAGTTGATAGCATTTCTATATGTAAGAGAGAATCCGAGCAATCCTTTGGTGAGGGTAGTATTTATGTTGAAAAATATATTACTGATGCAAAGCATATTGAAGTACAAATTATGGCAGATAAGTTCGGTAACGTCATTCATCTTGGTGATCGAGAGTGTTCTATACAGTTGCATTATCAAAAGTTAATTGAGGAAGCAAGGAGTAGTAATATTAGTGAAGAACTAAGAGAAAAGCTTTATATGGATGCAACAACAATATGTAAGAAAATCGGATATGTTGGAGTTGGAACAGTAGAGTTTTTAGTTATGGGTGATGAATATTACTTTATGGAAATGAACACCCGATTACAGGTAGAACATACCATTACAGAATTAATTACAGGTATTGATATAGTAAAGGAGCAAATTCGAATTGCACAAGGAGAGACCTTACAATACAAACAAAATGATATCCATATAAATGGTGTAGCACTTCAATGTAGAATTACAGCTCAACCTGAACTAATAAAAAACCATGGGAGATTTGGATATATCACAAAGTATAATATGCCAGGTGGTTATGGTGTAAGAGTTGATTCTGGTTATGAAAATAACATGAAGATCGATTATTTATATGATCCTTTATTATGTAAAATTTGTTGCTATGGGTCTAATAAAAGTGAAGTAGTACATAGGATGATACGCTGTCTAAATGAAATGCAAATAGAAGGTGTTGGGACAAATAGAGATTTATTACTAAATATTCTTAATGATACTAGCTTTCTAAGAGGTGACTATTCAACGAATTATGTTGAGAAAAATATGATTTTATCCTAAATCGGTACCAGGTACCGTTCTAAATGTTATATTATATGAACATTATTTCAAGCCGCCTAGGTTAGTAATACCTTGGGCGGTATGTTTTCTTTATAAAGCTTTACTTTAATTATTGTTATTTTATATTACTTTTAATATAATCATTATATAGATATGGCAATTCATTAGTGGAGTAGTTTAGTTTTTAAGGAGGATCTTTATGGGAATGATGGAAAGACCGTCTGTCAGTACCTTGGATGACGGTGGTAAATATTGGGAGCATGAGTATGAGAAATTTTATCTTAAGACGTATGTTCCTGTAAATGATATTGATGGACAGACCAATAATTATAGCTTTCGTGCTCCATTGCTGCTTGTATTTGAAGAATACAGACTGAGCAGGGATGAGGCTATTCATTTTGCCAAGGAGAGCGGACTTAGTAGTATTGCGGCAGAAGTGGATTCAAGTGTTCTTTTTATTTATCCGACTGATGAAGGTGGATGGAAGAATGCAACAGAGGAGTTATATGTATCCGTTATAGCTGAAGTTAAAATGGATCCCCTCTATTTGGATGGAATCGCTGAAATACATAATTTCTTTACACGAGAGTTCAAAGGCTATTTTGTAAGAGGTGCTATATTCAGAGCGGATATTTATAGTTTTGGCGAGTCGGCAGATTATGTTGCCAAGAATCTGCTGAAAACAATAAATGGTGAGTATCTCTGGGGCCCAGGTGAGATTACTCCTGCTATGTGTTCCATGCAGAATCTGAGTGTTATTCCTGCACCGGAGCGTAAGGATATAGCTATATTGAGTGTTGGCAATTCTAAGGAAATAAATGAAGCCTTTAAGGATTGTACGAATCTGCTAATTAAGTCGGAGCCTGACTACAGGGCTGATTTTAAATCTTTTGTCCGTAAGTTTAAAATGTGGTGTGGCAATATGGAGATTGAGCCAGATTTTGAATCAATGAATATGACAGAGGAAGTTGGTAGTGTACTTGTAAAGACCTCACCTGATAATAGAGGCGCATTTAAAGATACAGAAGAGCATAAAGTTGGATATTTTGCCTACTACAATAATAATATATTTGATAAAGGACCAGTCCCATTGCTTATGGGATTTCATGGTGGCGGCGATTCCTCGATGTATCTGACATTTGTCGCAGGGTGGTATGAAATCGCACACAGATATGGTTTTTTGTATGTTTCACTTGAGAATCATCAGAATGTAACAGCCACTGAAGTTGTAGAAGTAATTGAGGAACTTAAGAAACGATACAACATAGATGAGCATCGCATATATGCAACCGGATTCTCCATGGGTAGTGGCAAAACATGGGATATGTATCAGGAGTATCCTTCTGTGTTCGCAGGTCTTGCTCCTGCAAGTGCACTGTTCCCGGTGAAGAATAATCAATTCAGTCCGCCTCTTGGTGACAGACTGAATATGAGTGTTCCTGTTCCGATGTTCTATTCGGGTG
>CAZDWP010000142.1:0-5612 GCA_964508985.1 uncultured Herbinix sp.
ATGGCACCTCCTATTATCATTACTCGCCAACTTCGGTGTCCAAAAAATGGAACTTAAACCTCGCCGTGCGGCACACTAAAATATGTTAACACATAGATAGTCAATTGTCAAACAAAAATATTCGGTACCAGGTACCAAGTAAATTCGTCAATTTTCACGGTTCCACTCAGATCCGGGTGGTGTTACATTTGCATCAGTAATCGTAAATTTCTCATCCTTGTAAATAACTTTTCCTTTAATAGCATTTATATAGACACCTGATGCTATTTCATCAACCTCGGTAGTACAAATCTTGGTGTAAGATAAACCCACTTAAATGGCTTTATTATATCACCATGTCTTAATACAACTCCGTCATCTGCTCTACAAGTACTGTTTCGGTCAAATCCTCACGCTTAGCATCATATATGCTGACCTTAACCCAGTTATCTTGTATATTACCTTCTAATTGATTAATTTCTATGTTTTTATTAGTAGTATCATCAATATCAACGCCTATATTATCTTGATTATTTTGTGTTTTATCATCATCGAAATTAACTTCAGTAGTATTCAAATCTTCATTACTATCTTCTTCACTACAAATCAAAATGTTCCTTTATAGTCTTTGCTATTATTTCAGGTTCAATATTAGTATTATTTATTTTTATGTAATTTATAAATGGGATCTCACCTTCATATGAGTTCAGGCGATATTTATTCTCAAGTCTTCTAAATCTTTCCTCAGATTGTTCGAGGTTGCGTTTTGTAGGCTTATGTAGTAGTCGATTAGGTGTCTTATTTCTCTCAATTCGCACATCAAAATCAGCTTCCAGCTCCACATAATATATATCCGCACCTTTATCAGTAAATATCCTTGTTACCATATCAATATAGTCCCAGTCTTCCTGCATATCCAGTGCCCACATAAATGTAAATATAAGTCCATCCAAATCACTTCCAGCCACAGCCTCAAATATTTCCTTACGAAGCAGCGCAACCAAGCGTTTACCCTCTTGATTACTATAACTAAAGAAGTTAGAAATTAGCTCAATGGTCATATGATTATGAAACAATTTCAAATCTGTGATTTTCGCCAGCTCCTGCCCTACTGTCATCTTACCTACAGCATGGGGCCCAAATACTATCATAAACTTCATCAAAAGCCTCCTCACTGGTACCAGGTACAGACCGAATTGGTACCTGGTACCGTACCAGGTAGCGTACCTGCTACTATTAAAGCAATATTACACCTCACTGCAACTACTGATAATAATATTTCTTAATTTTCTAGTTATTGCCATGGTTCCGGCATCTGTCTTTTGAGTCATAAATATGAAATTCAAATGTTCAGCTGGGCAATTAGCAAAATAACAACCAAGCCAGCCATCCCAACCGTATTCATATGGGCTTCCAATAGTTCCAGCTCCTGTCACGTCTGTAAGGACTCTCATAAGATTTCCATAGCTATGGCCTTCTAACTCATACCACGATTCAAATCCTTTTTGCTGTTCTACGTTTAATGATTTTGTGCTCATATACTGTACTGTGCTTGGATGCATTATGCGTGACCCTTCAAAGCTTCCGCCATTCATAAGCATAAGTGAAAACCTTGCATAATCATCAATAGTAGATACCAGTCCCGCCCCACCGGCTTCATAGGCAGGCCCTCTTTCCATATTTTGGATGATGCCCAGATGATTACCAGTATATAAAGTTAATCCTCCCTTATCGTCTGCCATATAGGTATTTGCAAGACGCTTTTTCTCCTCTGTAGGAACAAAAAATGCCGTATCCTTCATTCCCAAAGGCTCAAAAATCTCCTTTTTCAGAAATTCTCCATACTTCATTCCACTAACTATTTCGATTACAGCCGCAAGCACATCTGCACTGGTTCCATATGCCCAACATTCTCCCGGATGAAAAGCCAGAGGACATTTTCCTAATTTATTAGCTATTTCTATGGTACTTAATGCATTTTCTGATAAAAGCTTTTTGTCAATTTCTTCGAAAACCTTTGATGCAGCCTTACCTGCCTCACCTTCTCCACCGTAAAGAAGCCCTGATGTCATATTTAACAAATCCTTTATTCGCATCTCTCGTCTAACAGGAACCAAGGTTTTGTTCTCAGCTACTACTTGATTACGAAAGCCATACAAATAGCTGGCAACAGGCTCGTATAGATCAATCATACCTCTCTCTAGCAGTATCATGGCAGCTGCTGAAGTAATCGGCTTCGTCATGGAATACAGTCTAAAGATAGTGTCTCTCTTAATCGGCTTCTTCTCCTCTTTGGACGCCATACCATCCTCATGATAGAATATTTCTTTACCATTTTTAAAAATCAATAAATTGGCTCCGGGAATTTCATTGTTTTCAATTGCTGCACGAATTGCATTCTTAATATTTAAGACATCTGTATTCTTTAACATAACATTTATACCCCTTTCCTATTAATCGATTCTCACTCTGCGATGTCACATAGGGTTGCATCAATATAATTTACCAATTCTTCTCTAGGTACACATAGCTGGCACCCTCTTACACCAGCACTTACAGTGATATCATCAAAAAGAATCGCTGTTTCATCCATATAAGTAGGAAACTTCTTCTTCATGCCAATCGGTGAGCAGCCTCCGCGTATATATCCTGTTACTGCTAGGATGTCCTTAACATGAAGCATCTCGATCTTCTTGTCACCTGTCACAATTGCTGCTTTCTTTAGATTCAACTCTAGTGCAACAGGAATACAAAATACCACGATTCCAACTCTATCACCTTTAGCAACCAATGTTTTAAATACCTGCTCTTTAGGCATTCCAATTTGCATGGCAACATGCTCTCCGCTAAGGTTGTCTTCATCGACATCATATTCCATCGCTTTGTAAGGTATTCCTGCCTGATCCAACAGTCTCATCGCATTTGTCTTATTCATATAGCTGCTTCCTTCTCTTCTTGGTACCTGGTACCAAATCAGTCTGTACCTGGTACCGAATCAGTCTGTACCTGGTACCAGTTGTTCATGTAGTGGCTTTCGTAGCTTCTTTCTTGTGACCTCCACCAATCCTAAGGCTGTCATATCTACCAAGGTTGTCTTAATGGGATCTTTCCTGAAATACTCCGCAAGCTCGTCCATTAATTGGTCTTTGTTCTTCTGTAGGTCCATATCGATAAAATCGATTATTATGATTCCGCTGAGGTTTCGAAGACGTATCTGCTTAGCTATCTCCTTAGCAGCTTCAAGATTAACTTTTAGAAATGTTTCTTGTACCTTCTTCTTGCCTGCTATGGCTTTTCCTGTGTTGACATCTATTACGGTCAAGGCTTCTGTTGGTTGTATTACTAATGTTCCACCCGATTTCAACCATACCATTGGTCTTACGGCATCGTTTATTTTCTCTTTGATTCCGTATAGGGAGGAAAGGCTCAGTGTCGGGTCCTTATAGAGTCTTAGTTTATCCTTATCCTCTGGCTGATGTTGAATAAGATATTCCTTCATATTTTCATATAGTTCTTCATCATCTGTAACAAATTCATCCAAACGGTCAGAATATCCGTCTCTAATATCACAGATATAACCCGGAGGCGTTCGATACAGCAATGAATATCTGCTTCTATGAACCCCGAATGTACGAATACTATTATAGAGTTCAACCAGATTATTTATTTCATTTATTATCATTTCGTCTTGTATAAATGCAGAATTTGTTCTGACTATTATTCCAAACTCCTTAGTGATATAGGGCTTTACCAGGCTTCTTAGTCTTTTTCTTTCATTTGCATCCTCAATCTTTGTGGATACACCCACAGATGATTTGCCATAGGTCAGGGCTATGAATTTGCCCGTAAGATTTATATTTGAGCTGACCACAGGAGCCTTAGTCTTAACATCCTCTTTTGTAACCTGCACAATAAGCTCGTCACCAATCTTTATATTTGCTTTCTTCTTGGAGGTCGCCTCTTTATCTTCTTCCGTTTGATTAGCCATAATCGGGGTTCGGTTCTCCGCCATGGAATAATAACACATCCTGCCCTCCGCAATTTCTACAAATGCGGCATTGATATTCTTAACAATATTCTTGACCTTTCCAAGATAAATGTTACCAAGAATCGTATCATCATTTGCAGGATTTATAGACACCTGTATCATATTCATTCCATCAAATAATGAGGAAATAATAGTATCATTGTTTTTTGTTATTATTAACTTATGGTTCATTAACAAATCCCCCTATGAACTATCTTTTCTGTAAATGTAGTATCTCCCAAGTACATGAAGTTTCTCCCTAGCACATGAGCCATCTCACTAGAACATAAAACATTTCTCAAGTACACGAACTATCTCTCTAGTTTATCAAGCGAAATTAAATTCCCCGTCGTCTCATCCCTAGTATATATCTCCATCCTGTGAACCTGCCATGCATAAGAATTATAGGAGATACCATTTTCATTGCAAAATGCCTCCATTACTAATTCCGGCTTTAGATTAGATACACTTCCTGTATCCAGCTGCATATACACTTTAATATTATTCTCATAGACCTCAGCCTTACTGTCAGCCTTACCCATTTCGTCAAATGTAACCCGAGTTATCATAGGCTTAATATCGACTTCCATCTCACTTTTCTTGGTCTTTTTCTGTATAGTAATATCCTGCTTGCTATAAAAATCTTCAAATGCTTTACGAAACCTGTCTTCATTCATTATAACATTATCCACATCACATAATGAATAACCATCCTTTAACGATACCAGATAATCTGCTGAGGATACCAAGGACATGGCGGTTATTTTCTTTTCATTTTCATTTTGTGTAATCAACACATGAAACCCTGTCACATGAAATCCATCGGTCATAACCTCATTAATCCTTTTAATCATAATATCAGGTTCTTCACTAGATATAAGTCCTATATCCACATATTCGGCGTCGCTGGTAAGCCCAACACCTAAAGGTGCGGCAAATGACATTATCTGATGGGGGTTAAAGCCCTTGGTGTATTCACTGTCATAACCTGCTCTTCGAAATGCCTTCTGAAAATATCTCATAACATCTAAATGACCGACAAATTTCACGGCTCCATATTTCTGAAATTTAACTCTTACCTTCATTTGATACCTCCTGCTACATCTGAACCGGCATCAATCATCTGCTCTTCAAAACAGACCCCACCGCCAAATTTCTTAGCACCACAGCCAACGCATTGCTCTCTACAGTTAGGAGTTCCGATACCATTTTTCGCCCTGTGGTATTCCCTTAGCAGAAATGACTTACTAACACCTGCATCTATAATATCCCAAGGAAAAATCTCATCCTCCTGGCGAGTTCTACCATTGTAGAACTCTATTGTTATGCCATTTTCATCAAATGCTTCTATCCATTTATCATATTTAAAATGCTCGCTCCAGGAATCATAAATGCAGCCGGACATATAAGCATCATAAATGACCTTACTTAATTTTCTATCGCCTCTGGCCAACACTCCCTCTAGCTCACTAAGCTCTGCTTCATGCCAATTAAACTTAATGCTCTTCCTATTAAGCTGCTCATTTATCTTACTTCTTAACAATCTTTGCTTACCGAGATATTCCTCAGGCATATCCATCCTTGACCACTGAAATGGTGTAAATGG
>CAZDWP010000143.1:0-5579 GCA_964508985.1 uncultured Herbinix sp.
GCTAATATCTATTGTATTTCCGTGGTTTTAATGATATCATTAGGTATAATAAGTTATTTATGATAGTAATTGTATGTATTATGGGTTTTTTTGTGATAATTAGGCTACAATACAAATGAAAATAGGGGGTATTTTCATGTTCGAGCATTCATCAGAAAAGGGTAAAGAAAGAAATTATTCAAGGGTTTTTATTTTTTTAACAATGATAGCTATACTAGTTTTGTTAGCTGTCCTAATAGTCTTAAATCTATCAGTTAGTAAGATAGCTGATTCCGTATTTAGTGTCTTTTTTATAATTTTATTTGCCTTAGCTGCTATTTTACTTGTTTCATTAATGAGATTCTTCAAGGCTATACACCTTATTGACGAAAATGCCGAGCAATTATCTCAAGGTAAGCTTAATATTAGCGATATTAGGGCAGACAAAACCAAAGGATTAGAATCCCTGACATTAGCTGTAAATGACATGAAAAGAAATCTCCTGAATTTTATCGAATCGACCAAGACAAATGTTATTGTACTTTCAGATGCTGTTGATAATATTACAAAGAGTCTGGATATGAGCTACAAGGGTAATGAGCATATTGCAAGCAATATGGCCACCGTAGCCGAGAAGGCACAGGAACAGCTTAAAATAGTTAAAGAAACCTTAAATGGTATCGAAGATGTTGCAAACAGAGCTAACAACATCACAACTACATTGGCAAAGATTGAGGAATTTGTAGAGAATACTGTTAAAGTAACCGAAGAGGGTTCTGAATACGTAGATAAATACAATGAACAGATGGACGTTATCTCCACTAATTTATCTGACACGGCCGCATTTATAGAGGCTCTTAATGCTCATCTTAAGGAAATTGACCAGGTCAATGGTCTTATTATAAATATTACCGAGCAATTAAAGCTTCTTTCATTGAATTCTGCTGTTGAAGCAGCCCGAGCAGGTGAAGCAGGAAAAGGCTTCGTAGTAGTAGCTCAAGAGATGAATAAATTATCCTCAGCAACTAGGGATAGTATTGGCCAGATTAACAGGCTTTTGAATAATATTCTTAATAGTAATGCTAATGTAAGCGAAAGTATTTCTAGCTGTGTTGATAGCTTTGATATCAGTAAAGATATATTTAGTTCAGTAAAGGATACCTTCTACACCATCAATAAGAATACTTACATATTAAGCGATGACATGAAGAAGGTGTATGAAGAATCCCGACTGATTAATGAGAATACAAAGGGGATTAGTGACAAAGGTCAGACCTTGCATGATGCTTCTAATGAAATTTCATCTATCACTCAGGATGTAGCCGCTGTTACCGAGGAAGAACTTGCTGAAAATGAAGAGATTAATAACCAGGCATTATCATTACAGAACATGCTATCCAGTATAGAGAATCTGTTGATGAGATATAGAACGTCAATTGCACCAGTTGAACAGACCAGTACGAAGAGATTAAAAATTGCCTTATTTAGTCCCTTAGATCATCCATTCTGGGAAGGTGTTAGACAGGGTGTATTATATGCTCAGACTGAATTAAAAGCTAAAAATGTTGATATTGAATATTTTGGCTACACCAAGGACTTCGCTAAGCTTAATAAAGATATGCAGGAAAAAATTGAGAGTAACTATGACGGACTTATTCTGCCAGGTTTTATGGGAGGAATAGATGAAGACATTAAGATCGCAATGAAAAAGAAAATCGCTGTAATGGCTTTTAACTGTGATTTTAATGAAGGTGTCGACAGAATATCATATTTTGGCCCTGACATTCCTGCTCAAGGTAGATTAGCCGGTGATGTTATAGCAAAAGCCTTAGATAATGAAGGAGAGATAGCTATTATCCGTGGTCCTCTGGATACATCCATCAACAGAGTCCGTAGGGATGCAATATATGAGGTTATAACAAAAAAGAAAAAGATGAAGATAGCTGCAGAGATAGAGGCCGAGACCGACAATAACCGTGTATATAAGAATACCAAAGAAGCTCTTAATATGTTTCCTAATCTAAGAGGTGTAGTAATTCTTACAGGCGGCATAGTCGGTGCTGCTAAAGCCGTCGAGGAAATGAATCTCGTTGGAACAGTCAAAATAGTCTGCTTTGACTATGATGATGAAGTTCTAAAGCTTATTAAGAAAGGTGTTATATATACTGCTATCGGCCAGGATCCTTTTGGACAGGGTCACGATCCTATCATCTCGATGTACAACTACTTAGTTACCGGTGATAGACCGGATACAATTACATATACCCGTACAGAGCTATTAGATGAAAGAAGTGTAGCTGACTAGTAATAAAACGAGACAAGGGATTGTATCAAAATGATACATCCCTTGTCTTTTATTTGTACCTTTTTAAACCGCTAACTTACGTATTAAGGCGTATTTGATGACTCTCTAAAGATAACCTTCCACATAAGAAACAATCAAGGTCATTTTTCCTTTTAGCATAAACCTTCCATATCCATAGGGAAGTATAAAGTGGTCTCCCTTAGATATTTTAATTTCATCAATTACTCCTTCACCTTCGATTACACTTATGTTCATAAAGTCCTTATCCTGATTTAGAATCATTTCCGTGTAAAGGCTTATTCTTTGCACTGTATAGTGCTTATCAGTTATGAGATTAACTATTTCACCAGAGCTGTTTACTATACTGCTTCCATCAACTGCTGCATCCTTGTGTGGACAATTAATCACATCTATGCTTTCCTCAATATGTAGTTGTCTCGGCTTACCCTTATCCAGTCTGTTATAATCATAGATTCTAAATGTAATATCGCTGTTTTGCTGGGTTTCAAGTATCATTGTTCCACCCTTAATAGAATGAACAGTACCAGGAGCTATCTGAAAGAAATCCCCTCTCTTTATAGGATGAGTTCTTATTAATTCCTCCCACCTTTTCTGCTCTATCATGCACCTTAATTCATCTTTATCATTTGCATTATGACCAATAATTATCTCTGAACCCTTTTCACAATCCAGTATATACCAGTATTCTGTTTTTCCGGATGCACCTAAAGCATACGAATTTGCATAGGAATCATCAGGATGCACCTGGATACTAAGATCCTTCTTTGCATCGATTATTTTTATAAGAAGTGGAAATACATGCTCGCTTCTGTTACCGAATAATTGACCTTCATTTGTCCAAAGCCAACTTAAACTCTTCCCCTTATAGCTACCATTTTTTATGGTGCAATCTCCATTAGGATGCGCACTAATTGCCCAACATTCACCTGTATGGTCACTGGGTATTGTATAATCAAACTCAGTCCTTAATCTATCACCACCCCATATCATAGATTTAAATATAGGCTCCACAAATAGTATTTCTTTCATTTTTCCACTCCTTATTTATCAGATATTATATATTACATTATACATATCTTATTAAGAATAAAAAAGAGGTAAATCCTAATTTAGGATTACCTCTTCTAATATAATATATACCTATTACTTCAATGATGTATTCACCTTAGCAGACTCTGATGCAGTTATTGTGACATTATTGCCAGTCACATTATCCAGCTTGTTGTTTTTACCCTCTGCAAAAACGTCTCCGATTTTGTACACTGCCGTACCGTCATCCCCTTTACCTGTATCTATGGTGAGGCCATCAAAGCTTACATTTTTCAGCTCTGTGTTATTGGCTTGAACAGCAATAGTAGCTATAGTGACAGGAATACCAGACTTCACGTTTAGTTTAATTGTCATGTTCTCAAATGTTAAATTCTCAATATATGCCCCATCCAGCTCATTGAATAGTGCTACTGATTTACTTGTATCTTTATCAACCTTCTTACTAATGATACTGAATGTTAAATTCTTCAAACTAAACCCATTACCAATAATCTTTCCGCTGAATGTATCAGCCATTGCTACAGATACACCTTTAAAGTCGATATCATTAGCCAGTGAATATCCGTCGACCGGATTTCCTAGCTTGTCCAAGCCAGAGAATAAAATCTTACCACCACTCTTTAAGTCGTCTGCCTTTGTAATTCGTACATAACTTCCCTCTGAATATTTAAGATAAATAATCTTGCTGGATGCATTTTCTAGATAGTAATTAATTGCGTCTTCATATAATTTATCTTTGTATTTACGAATCTCTGCTCTAATTTCCTTATCTGTTGTTGTAATCTCATAACCAAGCTTATTCAAAAATAAATCCGAAGTATCGCCCTCGCTAGCAGCCTCGTCCTCTGCGGGCTTAACATACTTAACTTTACTAAAATAATCGGGGAATTCCTTGTGTAGCTGCTCATAAATCTCTTCATTTGAAGGATTTAAGTCTGTATGAGCATACTCTGTAAAATCATAGGGAACTGTTAAGGCCTTATCAGAATAATAACCATCTAAGGTGTGCCCGCTCTTGGCAATAAGTATTTCTGCCGCACTTGATAACTTCTGTACTGCAGATTCTTCTGTTATATTCTTTGTAAACATAACTTTATCTGTAGAAGCATCAACATAGTCGATTTTGCCTTGGGGAATCCACCTTGCATAGAGAGTCATATCGTCCTGTACTCTATCTTCGTCAAAATCCCATCTATCCTCTGATTTAAAAGAATACCCTGTAATATTCCCATTGGCATCCTTAATATCTTCTTTACCCGTATACCATCCTGCAAGGATATATCCGTCTTTAATGGGCTGAATCAGCATATTAGTAGTACCCGCAGGTTTGAATATATACGAGTTCTTCATATAATAGGTCTCACGGATTTCGCGTGAATTAATTGTCCCACCTAATGCATTATAAGTTACTGAGCAGTCGTATCCCCATTCTCCTGGATCAGCGGCGCTATCTTTTGCACCACAGGAGCTTAAAAACAAGCTGGCAGCAACAATAATGATGATAGGCATTATGCGGCGCAATTTTTTAATATTTATCATTTCCGATTTTCCTCCTACCTAGTACATATATGGGTATATTCTATTTAAACCAAACATTGATGCAAAAAAGTATAAACAGTGCAAAGGCCCCAAAAACTATAAGTCCAAATACAGCATAAGAAGCCATCGCACCTAACACAATTCTTCTGTGTTCCTTTTTTGAGAGCTTAATGTTTTCCTTATTCTCCTTGCTTTTACCAAACTCATCAAATGCTGTTCTCTTGATCGTAGAACGTTGCATGCCATCTATATTCATGTTGGCAATGACACGACCATCATCTATAAAATCATTCTTTTTCTTTCTTTTTTTCAATAATATCAACCTGTCCTTACTTTTGACTGTACAGATGACACGCTACCATATGTCCCTCTTCGTACTCTTTCAGTACTGGAGTATCTTTAGCACAGATGGGCATAGCATTCGGGCATCTAGTACGGAATTTGCACCCTGAAGGTGGGTTAACGGGACTTGGGATATCTCCCTTTAAAATAATTCTATTCATCTTTACATCTGGATCAGATACTGGTACTGCAGATAAAAGCGCCTTTGTATATGGATGCATAGGATTAGCAAATATACGCTTCTTGTCTCCCATTTCCATCATGCTTCCCAAATACATGACTCCAATCGTATCAGAAATATATTCCACAACAGATAGGTCATGGGAGATAAACAAGTAGGTAT
>CAZDWP010000144.1:0-5559 GCA_964508985.1 uncultured Herbinix sp.
TAGTGTACGTCGTGAAAGAATGGGTCATATTGAGTTGGCGGCACCGGTATCTCATATATGGTATTTTAAAGGAATACCAAGTCGTATGGGTTTATTACTTGATTTATCACCAAGAACATTGGAAAAAGTACTTTACTTTGCATCCTATATCGTACTTGATAAAGGAACCTCTGATCTTCAATACAAGCAGGTTCTTAACGAGAAAGAGAAGCAGGAAGCAATTGAAAATTTTGGCTATAATGGGAGCAGAAGCAGTCCAGCAGCTGCTTAGAGAGATTGATTTAGAAAAGGAATCTCATGATCTCAAAAAGGCATTAAAGGATTCTACAGGGCAGAAGCGTGCCAGAATTATCAAACGATTAGAAGTGGTCGAAGCGTTTCGTGAATCAGGAAACAAGCCTGAATGGTTAATCCTTACCGTAATTCCGGTTATTCCTCCTGATCTGCGTCCTATGGTGCAGCTTGACGGTGGACGTTTTGCTACATCGGATATGAATGATCTCTACCGCAGAATAATTAACCGTAACAATCGTTTGAAGAGACTGCTTGAGCTGGGTGCGCCAGACATCATTGTTCGTAATGAGAAGAGAATGCTCCAGGAAGCTGTTGATGCATTAATAGACAATGGTAGAAGAGGAAGGCCTGTAACCGGACCTGGAAACCGTGCCTTAAAATCTCTGTCCGATATGCTAAAGGGTAAGCAAGGACGTTTCCGTCAAAACCTACTTGGTAAGCGTGTTGACTACTCTGGTCGTTCAGTTATCGTTGTTGGACCTGAATTAAAACTCTATCAATGTGGTTTGCCTAAGGAAATGGCTATAGAGCTGTTTAAGCCCTTTGTTATGAAGGAGCTTGTAGGCAGAGGTACCGCACATAATATAAAATCAGCAAAGAAGATGGTTGAGAGACTACAGCCCGAGGTTTGGGACGTACTGGAGGATGTAATTAAAGAGCATCCAGTTATGCTAAACCGTGCTCCTACGCTTCATAGGCTTGGTATTCAAGCGTTTGAACCGGTACTTGTCGAAGGTAAGGCTATTAAGCTTCATCCCTTGGTATGTACTGCTTATAATGCAGACTTTGACGGTGACCAAATGGCTGTTCATTTACCTCTATCGGTTGAAGCGCAGGCAGAATGCAGATTCCTTTTGCTTTCACCTAACAACCTGTTAAAGCCTTCTGATGGTGCTCCTGTTACTGTTCCCTCACAGGATATGGTTCTAGGTATCTACTATCTGACGATAGAAAAGAAAAACGACTCGGGTACTATTCATTCATTTAAAAATGTTGATGAAGCAATTCTTGCACATGAAAGTAAAATAATTACCCTTCATGAAACTATCAAGGTAAAAATGACAGGTATTAATAGTGAAGGTACTAAGACATCTAGAATGGTTACCTCGACCCTAGGACGCTTTATTTTCAATGAAATCATTCCTCAGGATCTAGGTTTTGTTGACAGAAATAATCCTGATAATTTTCTTGATTTAGAAATTAATTTCCTAGTAGGAAAGAAGCAGTTAAAGCCTATTCTTGA
Organism: uncultured Herbinix sp.; assembly: GCA_964508985.1. Lineage (GTDB taxonomy): Bacteria > Bacillota > Clostridia > Lachnospirales > Lachnospiraceae > Mobilitalea. The sequence continues at coordinate 1,538 of CAZDWP010000144.1, forward strand.
GAAATGCATTAATATCCATGGTGCAACTCAGACAGCAGAGCTTTTGGATGCAGTTAAATCCTTGGGCTACAAATACGCTACACAGGCAGCATTTACCGTATCCATATCCGATATGAAGGTGCCTGATGAGAAGAAACAGATTATTGCCGATGCTGAAGAGACCATCGAGAATATTTCAAGAGAATATAGACGTGGTAGAATGACAGAAGAAGAGCGATACAAATCTGTTATTGAGACCTGGAAGGAAGCCGATCAAGTGCTGACGGAGACACTTCTTTCGGGATTAGATAGCTTTAATAATATTAAAATGATGTCAGACTCAGGTGCTCGTGGATCCGATAAGCAGATTAAACAGCTTGCCGGAATGCGTGGACTGATGTCAGATACATCAGGACGTACAATTGAGCTTCCCATCAAATCCAATCTTCGTGAGGGACTTGATGTATTGGAATACTTTATTTCTGCTCACGGAGCAAGAAAGGGACTTTCCGATACGGCTCTTCGTACAGCTGACTCAGGATATCTGACCCGTCGTCTAGTTGACGTGTCACAGGATTTAATTATTCGTGAGGTAGATTGCTGCCAGCATGTTGATGAGATCCCAGGTATGGTGATTAAAGCCTTTACAGATGGTAAGGAAGTTATCGAAGGCTTGGATGAAAGAATCACAGGAAGAAATGCATGTGAAGATATTTTGGATGCCGATGGCAATGTTATTGTAAAAGCAAATCATATGATTACTCCTAAACGGGCTGCTAAGGTAATTGCAACTGGAGTAGAAAAGGTTAAGATAAGAACAATACTATCATGTAAATCCCATATTGGTGTATGTGCTAAATGCTATGGAGCCAACATGGCTACAGGAGAAGCGGTTCAGGTTGGTGAAGCCGTAGGTATTATCGCTGCACAGTCTATAGGTGAGCCAGGAACACAGCTAACCATGCGTACCTTCCATACAGGTGGTGTGGCCGGCGATGATATCACACAAGGTCTTCCCCGTGTCGAGGAGTTATTTGAAGCCAGAAAGCCTAAGGGACTTGCGATTATTGCTGAATTCGGCGGAACTGTATCTATTAAAGATACTAAGAAGAAAAGAGAAGTGGTTGTAACTAATAATGAGACCATGGAATCGAAAGCATATCTTATTCCTTACGGATCAAGAATTAAGGTAATGGAAGACGATATTATTGAAGCTGGTGATGAGCTGACCGAAGGTAGCGTAAATCCTCATGATATCCTTAAAATCAAAGGTGTCCGACCTGTTCAGGATTATATGATTCGAGAGGTACAAAGAGTATATCGCTTACAGGGTGTTGAGATTAATGATAAACATATTGAGGTAATTGTTCGTCAGATGTTGAAAAAGGTTAGAATAGAGACTAACGGCGACACTAAATTCCTACCCGGAGCCTTGGTAGATATCATGGAGTATAACGATGAAAATGATGCAATGAATGAACAGGGACTTGAGCCAGCCGATGGTAAACAGGTTATGCTGGGTATAACAAAGGCATCCCTAGCTACAAACTCCTTCCTATCAGCAGCATCATTCCAAGAGACCACCAAGGTATTAACCGAAGCAGCAATTAAGGGTAAGGTAGATCCACTTATCGGTCTTAAGGAAAATGTTATTATTGGTAAGCTGATTCCTGCAGGAACAGGAATGAAGAGATATCGTAATGTTAAGCTAGATACTGAGATTCAGGATGATTATATAATGGACGATATGTACAGTGAAGGCGGATATTCTGACGATTTTGATACCTTCGAGTATCCTGAAGGCAGCTATACCGAAGGACAGTATTATGAAGAGGGCTATGAAGGACATCAAGAGGGACATCAAAACTACGGTAACGATAACGGCTATTACCAAGAAGGCAATGCTGCAGACAATGAAGAGACCTTCGACCAGGGTGATTATTATGAAGTAGAAGATGGTATACCTGAAATTGTATATGACGAAGAAAAGTATGCAAAAGATGGTGATAATCTTGGTCGCGAGGATAGTATTCCTGAAGTAGATGATGCTCATATATCACATGGCGAGGAAACTCATAATGATGGCGACTTTACAGAGACAGAGTTTAATTTACAAGGTATAGACGAAGATGATTATAGTGATGGTTTATAAAATTAATAAGTAATATAGATTAGGAGGAGCGATGGGCAAAGGTGCCTCATAGCTCCTCTTATTATAGTAGATGAAATATCAGTAAGGGGTTTAGGAGGAAAGTTCCTCCGTTGTATTTTTTGTAAAATTAAAATTGATGAGGAGGAAAGTTCCTCCGTAGTATTTTGTGTAAAATTAAAATTGATGAGGAGGAACTGATGAGATATTTAGAAGAGTATAATACATGGTTGAATAATCCATACTTTGATGAAGCTACCAGAAAAGAGCTGGAAGCCTTAAAAGATAATGAGAAAGAAATTAAAGAAAGATTCTATAAGGATCTTGAATTTGGAACCGGTGGGCTAAGAGGTATACTGGGAGCCGGTATCAATCGTATGAACATTTATACTATAAGAAGAGCTACACAAGGACTTGCTAATTATATAGTTAAGCAGAAGGGTGAAAATAAAGGCGTTGCAATAGCCTATGATTCCAGGAGAATGTCTCCTCAGTTTGCCCTGCAAACCGCCCTATGCTTAGCAGCCAATAATATTAGGGCTTATATGTTTGATTCTCTAAGGCCGACACCTGAGTTATCATTTGCATTAAGAGAGCTTGGTTGCATAGCTGGAGTCGTTATAACAGCAAGTCATAATCCGGCGGAATACAATGGTTATAAGGTATACTGGGAGGATGGCGCTCAGATTACATCTCCTAAGGATATGGAAATAATTCGAGAGGTAAATGCAATTCATGATTTTTCCTTGGCTAAGACCATGTCAGGTGAGGATGCAATGAAGAAAGGTTTACTTAGAATTATTGGAAAAGAAATTGATGATAAATATATTGAGAGTTTAAAAAAGCAAATTATCAATCCTGTTACCGAGGAAGGGAAGAACATAAATATTGTATATACTCCTCTCCATGGATCAGGTAATATACCTGCTCGTAGAATATTAGATGAGATTGGTTTTAAGAATGTATATGCTGTTCCTGAACAAGAATATCCTGATTCTGAGTTTTCAACTGTAGACTATCCCAATCCAGAAGATCCTAAAGTATTTGAACTTGCCAAAGAGCTAGCAGTGAAGGTCAATGCAGAAATAATTCTCGCAACTGATCCTGATGCTGATCGATTGGGGATTCAGGTAAAAGATAATAATGGTGAATTTGTATTATTTAATGGTAATATGACAGGTGCCTTAATTGCTGAGTATGTATTTTCTCAGAAGGCCAGAAATGGTATATTAGCAAATAATTCTGCACTTATAAAGACCATAGTAACAGGAAACATTGCCGATAGGATTGCTAAGGAATATAATGCAAGGCTTATCGAGGTATTGACAGGCTTTAAGTATATAGGAGAGCAGATTAAGCTCTTTGAAGAAACCGGTGAGTCTGAATTTGTGTTTGGATATGAGGAAAGCTATGGCTATCTTGTAGGAACCCATTCTAGGGATAAGGATGCAATCGTTGCAGTCATGATACTTTGCGAGGCGGCTGCATACTATAAATCCCAAGGTATAAGCCTCTATGAACAGATGCAGAACATTTTCGATAAATATGGCTATTATGAGGAAAGCACAGTGCCTGTAACTCTAAAGGGTATTGAAGGAATGGAAAAAATAAAGTCTATAATGGAAGGGTATCGAAAGAATCCTCCTAAGACCGCAGGAGACTATCAAATCCTCAAGGTGAGAGATTATATAGCAGATACCATAACTGATACTCAGACTGGCGAGGTTATACCTACAGGGCTACCTAAGTCGGATGTTCTTTATTATGAGATGAACGATGATGCCTGGTGTGCAATAAGACCCTCAGGAACCGAGCCAAAGATAAAATTCTATTTTGGAATTAAGGGCGATAGTAGGAAGGATGCAATAGATAAGATTAACCGTCTCATGGATGA
>CAZDWP010000145.1:0-5528 GCA_964508985.1 uncultured Herbinix sp.
TATGGTACCCAATTTTAACAAAGCCAAACTTTTCATACAACTTAATAGCCTTATCAAAATTATCCTTCTTGGTTAATATGTAATCAGTATTATAAGTGGATACTGCAAATATCCCTATACCGCTCTCTGATAATATTGTAGTTATTCGTGATAATATTCCGATAAGTGAAAAATCTAGTACTCCTTGAATTCTAAATGCTTTCCAGCCATGATCACATTCTATGATGTTTTTGGGTACAAGTTTTGAGCTACAGACTAAAGAAAACTCCTCATCTGTCTTGCTAATGAAGCAAAATTTATCCGAAAAATCTACTTTAGATAAGTCTTCTACCTTACATATTGAAAAATATTGATTAATGACCTTTAGGTTCATTCACAACACACCCTTCTCTAAGTCTGTAATAAGCTAAAATATCATCATCATAAAGATGTTCAAACCCATCGATCAATACAATATATTAATCTGTTAAATGTAACTGGTTCACCATGTCTATATGATTTATGGTCATTCTCAGTCTTAATTTTAACCATATTGCATTTTTCCATCACTTTATAAGATGCAACATTTTTCTCGTTACACGTTGCAAAGATTCTCTTAACACCAAGGTCACTGAATGCATGCTCTATAATCGCACTTACAGACTCACTCATATATCCGTTATTCCAGTACTTTCTATTTGAAATCCACCCAATCTCTGCTACAGATTCCCTGATCTCTAAAGTGATGTTTCCAATTACCTTTAGCTCGTCCTTTAATTGCATTACATATTCATGCCAAGTCAACGCATCTAAGATCATTTTATTAATGCAATTATCAATGAATTTTTCTACTTGCTCACTAGACTTAGGCCAATGTAACATATATTGTCCAGTCTCTTCATCACTTCCATACTCGCATATATCTTCATAATCTAGCTTCTCTATAGGACGGATTATTAGTCTTTCTGTTGTTAACATGCGTGCTTAACCTCTCATTTTATTATAGCTTGTAATAATTGCCTCGCGATACTTCCTTCACGTAATAAATCTACAGCCTCAGGTAGTTTATGCCATTCAATATAATCTACTTCCTTAGACTGGTTTAAATCACGTTTCTTCACATCACACCGAAAACCAACCATTAATAATTCTTTTTTTTCATAGTAATAGCTTGATACATATGTAACCTTCTCAGCCTTTTGTCCCGTCTCCTCATCTACTTCTCTAGCAACTGTATATTCCAAGCCTTCTCCTTGCTTAACATAACCTGCTACCAAAGCCCAATTTGTAGTAGATACATAATTTTGCCTTAATAAGGCCACCTCATTATATTCGTTTATTACAGCGGTTATAATACACAAGCCAAACCAATCGAAATATGGTTTTGAACAACTACTGCAAAAAGGCATCAGTCCCTCATCTCCAATTTCTTTATGTATCAGTCGCTCGCCGCAAACTGGGCAATATGTAAATTTCATAATAAGTCTCCTAGTATGTATTATTGTAAATCCAATAGTTTTATTAATTGACTGTAGTCTGTAATTGTATATTTAGCGATATTACAATCATACAATGGATAGCTTTTATTATAACAACCATCTATCCCCGCATTTTTAGCAGCTAATATATCTATATCCCTATCGCCAATCATCAGAGCTTCACTTTTATTAATCTTGTACTCCTCTATAAGATATAATAGTGCTTCTGGCTCAGGCTTTCGCTTAAAATCACTTTCCCTAGTTATAAGCCCAGTAAAGTATTCATACAATTCATATTTTTTAAGGTACTCAATAGCTGATTTTCCTCTATGGGTATATAGATGATTGAAACGCTTACTTTCATGAATTCTTCTACATACCTCTATAGCATATGGATATGGTTTCATACTATCTGTTTCGAACTCTTTTTTATACTTATTAAAGCTAGAGATTAGTGTGTCGCTGACATAATAGGTTTCTTTAAAATAATTATATAAGTGTGTCAATGATACTTTCATCATGCTCATTATCGTATCATATGATTCGTAAATACCTTGGTCCTCCATGGCCGTCTTAGCGGCAAGAGCCATAGCATGATATGAATCAAACAGCGTTCCGTCAAAGTCCCAAATAACATGCTTATACATAGATACACTCCTCTCTACACGGTTAAGGAATTATCCCATTCACTTAGATTTATTTAGCTTCGCATATAATATGGTCCACATTGTGATTCATGAGTGTGTACATATGTCCATTTCATTTTAGGATCCACTATATACACATCATCCAGATGGTCTAAATCAGTAGCTTTGAGGAGTCCTGCATTGTTGATAAAAAATGCATTATCATCATTTTGGTAGAAAACAAAAACTTCTGTTTTTTTAATTCTATTAAATGCCTGCCTTGCCTTACTTCCAATCTTAGCCTCTCTTCTTTCATAACTAAAAATATGCCACATGTAAGAATCAAAATAGATTTCTTCTTTATCTTTTGATGTCAAACCACTGGTGAATTTATCTTTCCACATACTCTTTAGCTTAGCAGATTCAATATTACTCTTCTTAAATTCTATTCCTCTTGTTTTCATGTCTTCATTCAAGCGTGCAATTTTATATTTATTATTCATTATTAATAACCTCATTCTTACATGTTTTTACTATATAACCATTCGTATTTTATCATAATTCTCTTGTATAAATTTATATGATTTATTTAAAAAATCCACCATGTTCTTTCTTTCCTTAAAAATATTTATAATATATTCTTCCATAGGGATATCCCTAATAGTATTCTTATAAAAACAGTCATAAGCTTTTTGTACATATGGAGCAACAGACTGCATCTCGTCTGAATTAAGAGTAGGATCAACTGCCATTTCTTCAAGAAACCATAATGCATCAGGATGAGATGGTTGCTCTTTGAGATGATATCCATGCATTGCTTTCCATTTCTCAAATAAGACAAAATGATTTATCTCATGTAAGGTAGCGCGTATAATAACTTCTTCTGATGTTTTATAATGTATCCAGTATTCTTTCGTAATAACATCCCTTGGAAATACTGTATATAGCCCCAGATAACATGTAATATAATTATATTCTTTAGGCCAATCCATCTCAAACAAATCTAACATGGGAGGAATCGTTCTATGTACTAGTTCTTCTAGCTTCGATTGTAAATCTCTTTTTCTATCTTCCATCTTATCAGCATTTACTGAGTATTCTTTAATCAGCATTGCATCAACTACATTGTAGATTTCATCATTTGACATTCCTTTATATAATGAATTTGGCAACTGAGGAAACGCTTTGTATATGCGCTCTCGAAAAGGCAGGCTGTTATTAGAGAAATCACTATATAAAAGCTCAGCAATAGAACGTGTGTTGTATTCTACATCTGATATCTCTACTTTTATTTTAGGAATAGTCATAATCTTCTACCCTTCTCAGTACTCTACCAAAAATTATCATGAACTTTATCTGCAAATATCTCCAAATACTTTATTGAGACTTGTCATTTTCTTTATTCACTATAGTTTTCTTATAATTATTAGTATTTATTTTTTTAATAGGGATACTTCTTTTTGGCTTTAGCATCTGATCAAATACTATATGCTCTCGTTTCTTTTTACCCATTATGTCTCCTTAGTGGAAGTAACTTCTTAAATCAGAAACACTACTTCTCTCACTCCATATTAATATAGTAGGTATATTATGTCAATTTGTTAATTTTGCATTTCCTTAGACTGGAATATATGCTACATATAGGGTTCTAAAACATGAATTAATTATAATGAAGCCATGTGAATCACCCCTCTGACCACAGAGAAAGATCGGTTCACATGGCTTCTATATTATTTCTACCGCAGCCTGCAAATGATTCGTTGGCATATAAAAATTCTTGACGAAAGCTCATCTCAGCGATATGCTCTTGCTTCATGAAAGACTCTTTTTATAAAAGCATCTAGTAACTTCTTTAATATGCCCCAGCTTTCCATATAGATAAATCGTCTCATCATACCCAGCCGAAAGATATGCAGTCATAATATTATTCTTCGCTAGCTCTCTCATACAAGCTTTCAAAATCCTAGCTGCATATCCATTGTTATAAAAGCTTGAACTAGTACAGACACGTTCAATCTCTGCTGTATTGTTTTCATAATCGATAAAGGCTTCACAGCCTGAAACATGTTTATTTTCATTATTAACAAGAACGAAATCAAATTTGGGATTATAAATCGGGCTGCTACGGGTATATTCTCTAATCTGCAAATCCAACTCTAAGTCAATAGACATATTCCAGGCATCTCTGCGTAGATTTGCTTGTTCTATGTAATCATTATTCTCATACATGTTTTGAAAAGTAATAGAAGAATCATCAATTTTATAATCTATATACTGACTTGTATCAAAAACACTTGTCTTTTCTATATCCTCACATTTGTTAAAACCAGCCTTAACTAAGCTCTTAATATACTCTTGTTGCCCTTCTACAGATTGTGTTATTAGAGTATCATATTTGTTACCCCATTCATGGATTACCCACTCCACTAATTCAGGATAAAATATACTGTACTCCTTCTTTAGAAAAACTTGAAACTCATTATTCATTTCTTCTGAGATAATAAATCCTATTAATTCATGAAAACTATTAAACCACAGGTGAGCCGACTTACTAAAATTACCGGGAAATAATTTCTTCGAATTATGTAAGTTGTACTTCCAATCTACGAAGCGGCCTATATGCCATATAAAACATTCTTTTCTATGTGCATTATCTTTAATTATGAACTTGCACATGTCATCAAAATCATTGCTTTCAAATATAAAATCCCTATTATATAGCCTCATATCAATCTCCCCCAATCACCTTATGCCACCTCAACGTTCACTAATATGTCGATATCTATGGTACATAAAATCTATATCTCAACAATTGTATAACAATTTCACTTCGTTTACAACCATTATATGGTAAACACATATAAGATAGTGATCATTTAAAATACCCTACCACAAACCTGTTCAATTAGAGGTTGGCATATAATATTCTTATGTATTATAGGAAGTTTTGAGAATATTGATAGCCGATAGTCGGCTCTATCCTGATTTTCTATTGTACAACCTATTGTTACATTATCATAACCGTCGTTCCAATCGTCGGGAATACACTGCATAAATTTTTCAATACGCTTTGTCAAAAATACGAAATGCAAGTCGGAACGTTCTCGTATCATGGACCAACATTCATTTCTCCATTGGTCTGCATCTTCAATAAGAAAATCCGTGGAAAAACGCAGTTAGACTACTTGACCTGATTTAATTTCATATTCTCCCTTTTTGTTTCTTTCAATAGGAGCACGAAACTTATCACTTTTAATTACATTGTTGGTGTCAATTCCTCGCTTACTTTCACCTTTATGAATATAGCAAAACCTACACCCTTCACTATATTTGTGGCAACCTCTCCACGGATTCCACATCGCCATAGTTTTTCCTCCTACATATCTTTTTCAACCCCCTTAGTGTAGCCGTCTTCTCTCCTTCAAAAATACTCTTACTCTTTTAG
>CAZDWP010000146.1:0-5520 GCA_964508985.1 uncultured Herbinix sp.
AGGTGAATTTGCTATAGGAGTAAACCCTTATATCCTTAAGCCAATGAAGGACACTCTATTTGATGAGAAAATTATGGGTTCCTTCCATTTCACACCTGGCAATTGCTATGAAGATGAAGCTCCAAACGGTAATAGTTCTGCTATCCATTGGGATTTAGTATGTATACAGACGCCTGAATATGGCGGTGGTGAGATATATTTTGATGATGTATTAATCCGTAAGGATGGAAGATTTGTTGTTAAGGAATTGGAATGCTTGAATCCTGAGAATTTAGTATAAGTGTGCATTCCTCATTAATTTTTGTGCCGACGAGGCGGCAGAATGAGAGGTCTTATGAAATTATTATCAGTAGCGGTACCCTGCTATAATTCGGCTGCATATATGAGCCGCGCGATTGAAACTCTTTTATCCGGTGGCGACAATATGGAGATCATTATTGTAAACGACGGTTCCAAGGATGAGACTGAGAGAATCGGGCTGGATTACCAAGATAAATATCCGGATATTGTCCGAGTTGTCACCCAGGAAAACGGTGGCCATGGTGAAGCTGTAAATACCGGTCTGGCCTATGCAACTGGCCTATATTTTAAGGTGGTTGACAGTGATGACTGGGTGAATGAAAACGCACTGAGAGAGGTGCTCGATAAGCTAAAGGAATTGATTGCTGATGGCGATAGCCCAGATTTGTTCCTTGCAAATTACGTGTATGAGAAGGTTGGAGCAAAGAGGAAGAAGGTAATTAATTATAATTGGGCTCTTCCAAAGAATCAGATATTTACTTGGGATGATATAATGCATTTTAGGCAAAGTCAAAACATCCTTATGCATTCAGCCATATATCGTACGAAGCTCCTGAAGGATTGTGGATTGAAGCTACCGAAGCATACATTCTATGTGGATAACATATTTGTATATCAGCCTCTTCCCTTTATAAAAACACTTTATTATATGGATGTGAATTTATACCGCTACTTTATAGGCAGGTCGGACCAATCTGTTAATGAAAAAGTAATGATTAGCAGAATAGATCAGCAGATAAGGGTTACCAGGATAATGATAGAATCACACGATCTTTCACAGATAAAATGCAAGAAGCTAAGAAACTATATGATAAAATATCTATCAATGATGATGGTAATTTGCTCGGTATTTCTGATAAAAGAGGGCAGTGATGAAAGCCTTGCTAAGAAAGATGAGCTTTGGAACCATCTAAAAAGCTATAATAGATGGCTTTATAAGAAGATTCGTTCCCATATCCTTGGCCGCTCCATGAACCTACCCGGTGTACTTGGAAGAAGGATAGTGGAAGTAGGATACGATATAGCGAGAAGGATATATGGATTTAACTAAAAAAGGAGCTGATCACTAATCACACTTAGTGCTTCAGCTCCTTTTTTGCCAACTTCTCTCAATTCACTTTTTTGAGGTTACAGTAAAATAACACTCCTTTAAAGAAATAGCCAATCCAATTAAGGATAATAGAATAAACATATATTGACTAAATACTACATAAGGCTCAACCTCTCTGTATATCGTAATAATCAATAAAATAAAGCTAAATTTAATACCAAGAATTAATAATACCAACCCTAAAATAAATTTTTTCATACTTATCACCTTTAATCGAATAATTATTACTGGCTAACGTAAGAGTCTACGCTATAATTAACATAATATGTAGGTATATATAAATTTCCAGATTTAGTAGATGTACCAATAAAAACTGGTTCACCTTTATCTCTAATGGAGTATCCATCTGCATATTGTATATAGGCCACTACATTTTCATAAAATTTAGTTCTAAATTGTCTTGAGTTATAAGGCGAGGAATCACTAGGACCTGTATATGATGTCGACTTAGAGTATCCACCTGTAAGTGAAACATCTATTCCAAGTTTTGTTGAATCAAATACTTCACCTGCAAATGACCCTTTAACAGTAACGTTATAGGATTGTGTAAGAGTTACGGTCTGTCCCTTTGCGCAAGAGAATTGAAAAACATCTTTGTTTAGGACGTTTTGAGATCTTATGTACTTTTCGGTTTTAGTATAATAATATACTACTGGGAAAAAGGACATAGGGGCTATCAAGTTGGTTTTCATTTCCAAAGCCATTGGTGCATCCGTCACCATTTGTTTAGCCTCACCAATTTCATAAATTGTAATATTATGAGCATTAGGATTAGATGCAATTATTTCATGTACCAGATAACCTGGAACATCGTTTTGGCTTAAGCCATTCTCATATTCCACATATACATCGTTGGTTATGGTTTTTGCAGCTACCAACGATTGGCTAAATGAGGTTGCTAATACAATAGTTAATACCAAGCAAAACAACTTTCTCTTCATTTAGATTCTCCTTTTTATAGTTTTATCTTGTATTTCATACAGATAATACCATAATACGACTTTAATTAACATGACGTATTTGGAAAATTTAGACCAATATAAGGGAATTTTGTTAATTTCTTTAGACCTTAGATAGTTCGCGGTCTGCTTTCTTAGCAATTCTGCTACGGTCTGGTATATATATAAAGGCATATACAATTATGCTAAGCGCGATTCCAGCAAAGACATCTAATATAGAATGCTGCTTTAATGCAACTGTGGATATACATATCAATACTGTTAGTATGAATGTTGATATCTGAAGCCACTTGATATGTCTTAAGCGCTCGCTTTTTCTTATGGCAATCATTGCTCCGATAGAATTATACACATGAATACTAGGAAACACATTGGTTGCAGTATCGAAGCTATATAACCTTCCTAATATTCTTGTAAAGATATTGCTTCTTCCAAGCTCGTTAAGATTCACTCGTAAATAGTGACCGTTTGGCCATATGGAGTAAATAATCAAGCATATTGTCATTCCTATAAAAAGAAAAGCGCAGCATTTATAGAATTCCTGCCTTGAGGTCAGAAAAAAGTATGCCACAGTGACAAATATGAATATAAACCATAGGAAATATGGGATTACGAAAATCTCCATAAAGGGGATGTAATTATCTAGCTTTGAGTGTATTGGTGTAAAATCTGTAGTCACAGTACGCTCCAGATAAGTAAACCAAAGCATATAGATAAAAAAGTACACAAGGATTAATCCGTGCTTATACTTATTAAAAATATGTATTAGCGTATCCTTAAATTTCATGTTCTACCTCATTTCAATTTAGATGTAAATACGCAGATTAAAATCAAAAGCTGCGCCTATCGTGGATAGTATAACACAAGTTTATTCGTTCTACAATATACATAAAATTACATTAAGAAATTTTTTAAAAAATTAATATTGTGTTTATAGTATAGTATACCTATACACTATATACTTGACTTAACCAAAGTCTATATAAAGATAATGGACAGGTCAAGATAAAAAACTTATAATATATATGATAGAATAAAAATGGTAATATGTAGAAGACTAATACTTAATATTTACTACTATTGATAAAGCAGAATATACCTTATAAAGCGAGGAGGAAAATATATGAAGAGAATATTTTTGGTTGTTTTAGACAGTGTGGGTATCGGCGAGCTTCCCGATGCTAAGGATTATAATGATGAGGGAAGTAATACTCTATATGCAGTTTCAAAAAGTGAATATTTTAATATGCCTAATATGGAGAGACTTGGGCTCTTTAATATAAAAGGAGTAGAAGAGAAATTTAGAGGAATGGAATCCAAGAAAATGTTTCAAGGAAGTATTGCGAGGCTTGCTGAAAAGTCCAAGGGAAAGGATACAACTACAGGACATTGGGAAATAGCAGGAGTTATTTCTAAGAAGCCATTTCCGACCTATCCCAATGGATTTCCTCAGGAGATTATAAGTAAATTTGAAGAAATGACAGGAAGAAAGACCCTATGTAATCTTCCCTACTCAGGAACAGAGGTTATTCTTAAATACGGTAAGGAGCATGTTGAGACAGGGGCGCTTATTGTATACACATCTGCTGACAGCGTATTTCAGATTGCGGCACATGAGGATGTTGTTTCTGTTAAGGAGCTTTATAGGTATTGTGAGATGGCAAGGGAACTCCTTCGTGATGAGCACGGAGTGGGTCGTGTAATAGCAAGACCCTTCGTTGGTTCTTATCCTAACTTTACCAGAACCTCAAATCGCCATGACTACTCACTCCTACCTCCTCAGACCATGCTAGACCAATTGGTGGATGCGGGCTTAGATGTTCTAGGAGTAGGTAAAATATATGATATATTTGCTGGTAAAGGTGTTACTGATACAGTGCGGACTAAGAACAATGAAGAGGGCATCGAGAAGCTTATAGAAAGAATTGATAGAGATTTTAAGGGACTCTGCTTTGTAAATTTGGTTGACTTTGATATGGTTTATGGGCATCGAAATGACATAGACGGTTATGCTAATGCCTTAAGCTATTTTGATAGCCAGCTACCAAGAATCTTAGATGCGCTAAAGGATGAGGATATTCTGCTTATAACAGCAGACCACGGCTGTGACCCATCCACTGAATCCACAGATCATTCAAGAGAGTATGTTCCCATGGTTGCATACGGTAAGCAGATAAAGAAGGCTAATAATATTGATACGAGAGATAGTTTTTCCGATATAGCGGCTACTGTATTAGAATATTTTGATGTTGAGCAACAGGTAGCAGGAGAATCCTTCTTAAAGGATATACTTGAAAAATAAGAGCGTATTAGAGTAAGCTGAAAACAAGATGATTGGAGTAGCCATGAGCAAGAGCTTTGTGCATCCGGTACCTCCGGTATATAATGAGGAGTCGAAAATACTCATTCTTGGAAGCTTCCCCTCTGTTAAATCCAGAGAGGGTGAGTTCTTTTATCATCATCCTCAGAATAGATTCTGGAGGGTAATAAGTGCAGTGTGTAATGATAAGCTACCGGAGACTATAGATGATAAAAAACAGCTTCTTATAAGGAATCAAATTGCACTATGGGATGTGGTGCATAGCTGCCAAGTGATCGGATCTGCAGATAGCAGTATAAAGAATGTTATACCTAATGATATTACTCCTGTTTTAGAGCATGCAGACATCCAAAGGATATATGCAAATGGGGCTACGGCATTTCGACTTTATAAAAGGTATATATATAAAGATAACAGAAGAGAGATTATATTACTTCCATCCACAAGCCCTGCTAATGCCTCTTTTTCATTAGAAAAGCTTATAGATATATGGAGCGTTATCAAGCCTATGATGGATTAGTATGAGGATGCGTATGAAAGGATAGGATTATGAAAGTTGTAATACAAAGGGTATTGGAGGCAAAGGTAGAGGTAAATGATAAAATTATAGGAGACATAGGTAAAGGTCTCTTAATATTTCTCGGAGTAGGCAAGGACGATGATAAGAAGATTGCTGACCGTTATATTGATAAGATACTGAAGCTTCGGATATTTGCCGATGAAAAGGGCAAAACAAACCTCTCCCTTAATGATGTTCAAGGTGAGGTGCTAGTGGTATCGCAATTTACCTTATATGCCGATTGTAGAAAGGGAAACAGGCCTGATTTTAT
>CAZDWP010000147.1:0-5471 GCA_964508985.1 uncultured Herbinix sp.
GCAGATTAGCCTCCAACGCCTACGGCGTCGTCGGTCAGTTGCACTGATCCAAGCTAATCAGAATATTTTATTGTGACATAAAAAGAATGTCACAATAAAATATTCTGATCATCTTGACTAATCTGCTTATATGGACATTATAACACTTTTTAGGATTTTTCCCATAATAAATATATTGTAATTCAATGCAAAATATATTATACACGTTGACGAATGATATAAAAAATTATACAATTAATCAAATCTTAGGTGACAATAAAACAATCGAATGTCATGAATTTTGAATAGAATGGAGAATGTATATGAGTTTTGAATTTATAAGAGAGGTAATCTCACCACGGGAATTATTACAGACCTATCCCTTACCACCAAAGGATGTAGAAAGGAAAAAACAAAGAGATAGGGAAATAAAGGATATTATTACTGGAAATTCTGATAAATTTCTTGTAGTTATTGGTCCATGCTCGGCAGATCATGAGGATGCGGTATGTGATTATATATCAAGACTAGCTAAGGTGCAGGAGAAGGTTTCGGACAAATTGCTTCTGATACCTAGAGTATATACCAATAAGCCAAGAACCACAGGCGAAGGATATAAAGGGATGGTTCATCAGCCTGATCCTGAAAAAGCACCGGATATGCAAGAAGGACTAATTGCAATGAGAAAGATGCATCTACGTGCTATCGCAGAATCAGGACTTACTGTAGCCGATGAAATGCTTTATCCTGAGAACTGGCCCTATGTAGAGGATATTCTTTCATATGTTGCTGTAGGAGCCCGTTCTGTAGAAAATCAACAGCATAGACTTACCATTAGCGGTATGGACATACCTGCTGGTATGAAGAATCCCACCAGTGGAGATTTTTCAGTTATGCTTAACTCTGTTGTAGCCGCTCAGAAAAGTCATACTTTTCTCTATCGTAAATGGGAGGTAAAGACCTCAGGCAACTCCCTTGCTCACACAATACTTCGTGGAGCTGTGAATAAGCATGGTCAATCCTTACCAAATTATCATTATGAGGACCTTATGCGTTTGTTACAGATGTACGAGAAACGGGAGTTAAATTATCCTGCAGCCCTCATAGATGCAAATCATGCCAATTCGAACAAGAATTATGCTGAGCAACCCCGTATAATTAAGGAGGTTCTTCATAGTAGAAGAATTAGCCCCGATATTGCGAAGCTGGTCAAGGGTGTAATGATAGAAAGCTATATTGAAAATGGAAATCAAAAAATCTCCGGTCATGTATATGG
Organism: uncultured Herbinix sp.; assembly: GCA_964508985.1. Lineage (GTDB taxonomy): Bacteria > Bacillota > Clostridia > Lachnospirales > Lachnospiraceae > Mobilitalea. The sequence continues at coordinate 1,256 of CAZDWP010000147.1, forward strand.
TAAATCAATAACGGATGCTTGCCTGGGATGGGAAGATTCCGAAAAGCTCATATACACAATCGCAGATCATCTATAATGATTCGGTACCAGGTACCAACCCAGGATTATTCCTCAGCAGGTACCTGGTACCGATTTATATGGTACCGTTTTATGTACCGTTTGTACCATTTTATATCTTCTTTATGCTCTTGGGTGAGAATTTGCGTAGACCTCACGGCTGTTTTGATGATTATGCGTCAGATATAGCTGAGTGGTACTTATGTCAGAATGACCTAGGAACTTCTGTACCACACCTAAATCAGCTCCGTTCTCAATCATATGTGCGGCAAAGGAATGCCGAATCATATTTGGATTAATATCTTGTAGTCCTACGTTTTTAGCATATCCTTTTAAAATCTTCCAAAGCCCCTGCCTACTAAGCTGTTCTCCCTGGCTATTAAGAAAAAGATACTCATTGTATTTTTTAATAAATGTGGATTCTCGAATATCTATATAAGATACTAAAGCATCTTTGGCAGCATTTCCAAATGGGATGTTTCTCTCACTCTTATCCCCGCATGTAAGATATTTTCCTGAGAAATTAATGTCCGAAAGCTTAACACTAGTTAGCTCTGACACCTTCATACCAGTGGCATACAAAAGCTCCAGCATTGCTTTATCACGAACTCCTATACTTGTATGTACATCAGGCAAATTTAGCAACGCCAATATCTTGTCTTCCTCTAAAATCTGAGGAGGTTTTTTTATAACCTTTGGTGATTTTATACGTTCTGAAGGGTCTCCTTTTATGCTTCCGTTCTTTAAAAGGAATAATAAAAAAGCTTTCATGGAAGCAATATGTCTGGAAACTGTCGAAGGTGACAATCCTTCCTTTTCTAAAGACAGAACGTAGGAATTGAGGCTTGTCTCAGTTATCTTCGAAGCGCTCTCTATTCCCTGTTGGATAAGATAGGATTCAAGTTTTCTCAAGTCATTTTGGTAAGCTCTTATTGTGTTAAGTGAAGACTGCCTAACTTCCTGAAGATACACAGTAAAAGCCTCAATATACTGTTCCATTCCAAACCTCCTAAGTAAATTATAAATACTATCAGACTATAACGGAGGTTTTAACCTCCCTAAGTAATCAACCCTAGCGTTTTCTTTAGTAAAAACGAACCCACATAGGCTTCTAAAAAGCTCCCTAATACCAGAAGAACAGCTAAGAAGACCCATAAAAGCAAATATGATTTACATTGTCTTAAAATAGTTCCCATATAGTCTCTATTTTCATAGTATATGGACCTAGTAAGACCATATCCTTTATGTATACACAATATAATGATGGGAAGATAAATGATTCCATGAGGAAATTTATAGGTAATGATCAGAATAATACCTTTGAACCCATATTGTATTGCAATCGCAGATATAAAAAAACCAGTTGAAAACCCGAAGGTTATTATCTTAAGGATAATATAGGGAATCCCCAAAACTGTTACTGAAAGTAACCAGAATACAACATATTCTCTTAAATTATTACCCAGTATATAAAAGAAAAGACTTGAATAATCAATATCCTCTCTGACAATCTCAGCAAATATATTGTTATGATAGCTCATCATCCTATCATAATAGAAGGACCTAAATATATTGGCCGAAAATACACCAAAAAATAAACCAATAATTATTAGGACAATTGAAATCTGTAAAATATTTAGTCGTTGTAGTTTAAACTTAATATGTTTTATGACTCATCCCGCCTTATCACTTATTAGCAATCAATAAATTCTCTGCATAGATTTTATTGTATTGTCAATAGATAGATATGACAGATTTATCGAAAATAGAACAAGCTATTCCATATTATGTTTATATGCTAGTAGTCCTGCTATCGTCTTTGCATCTGTGATTGCTCCAGAATAAATCATTTTAATTAATTCATCTAAGTTATAGCTTTTTACATCCACATATTCATCTTCATCAAGATTTTGACTTGATGGGGTCAAGTCCTTTGAATAGTATATCTTTATTAGTTCATTACTAAAGGCAACAGTTGTATGAACATCGATTAAATGCTTTACATTGTTTGGAACATAGCCGGTCTCCTCCTCACATTCTCTAATTGCACATGTAAGGTTGTCTTCTCCGGGATTTAGTCCACCGGCAGGAAGCTCAAGAGTATAGCTATCAATTGCATTTCTATATTGATGAACCATAAGGATTTTTCCATCCTTATCAACGGGTAGCATTGCTGATGCTCCCTTATGCTCAATAAAATCAAATACAACCTGTTTATTATTGTTTATTAGTATTGTATCACTGTAAAAATCTATTATTCTGCCCTTAAAGGCTTGTTCTCTCTTTATTCTGTTAAATTGTTCCATTCCCGCCTCCGAATATTTAGTTTAAAGATAGCTCCGTGGCTCTTTTGTAGCATGCATCGGTTGCTTTTATTATAGCATTTCTAAAACCGTACTCTTCTAGAGCTTTTATACCGGCTATGGTAGCTCCACCCGGTGAACATACCTGGTCCTTAAGTACTCCGGGGTGTTCTCCTGTCTCTATTACCATAGACGCTGCACCCACTACTGTCTGGGCTACAAGAGCATAAGCTTTATCCCTGGGGATTCCTAGGCTTACAACACTATCAGCCAAAGCCTCAATTAAAGTATAAACATATGCTGGTGAGCTTCCACTTGCGCAGGTAACCGCATTCATCATATTCTCATTAAATACATCATATTTTCCGAAGGAGCGAAAGAATTTATCTAGCTCAGACTTCTCGGTCTCACTATACCTATCTGAAGAAAAACTTACCCCTGTGGACCCCTTAAGAATCAGTGCAGGAGTATTAGGCATAACCCTAACAACCCTGGTTCCTGAACCTAAAACAGACTTAATACTCTTGATTTCAATACCCGCTGCGATGGATATTACAATATGCTCTGGTGTAACTAATCCTTTAATTTCTTCTAAAACATCAGAAAAATACTGTGGTTTTATAGCAAGAACCAGATACTTGCACTTTTTAATTACCGCAATATTATTAATTTCAGATGATATATTAAGCTTGTCAAATATTAATGCGCATTTTTCCTTAGATGCATCATAGTATACAATTTCATCCTGTCCAAAGGCCTTACAAGTAGCCTTCAGTATTGCAGAGCCCATATTACCTACACCGATAAATCCAAATATTGCCATAGCCTACCTCTTTTACAATTTCTATTTTATGTTACTTAATAAAATTGTAACATAAAAACAAAAAAATAGGTAGTATTTTATTAAAATACTACCCACATGCCGATAAGAATAAATTTAGCTCAAATCTTTTAGAAAAGAATCTATTCTATCTAACCCTTTCTTAATATCCTCAAGTGATATAGCATAAGAAAGACGAATATGATCATTAAATCCAAAATCATCACAGGATATAACAGCCACCTGATAATTCTCTATCAGTATTTTAGCCAGATTATCAACATTTTCTATCTTCTGCCCCTTATATGTCTTATCAAGAGTTTTACTTATATCCACAAATAGATAAAACGCACCTTGTGGCTTTACCACAGATATATATTCCATATCCTCTACACGTTTAACCATATAATTAAGCCTTGTTTCAAATTCATCCCTCATCGCATAGACAAAATCCTGTGGTCCGACTATAGCTTCATATGCAGCCTTTTGAGCTATGGAATTTGGATTTGAAGTTTGGTGGCTTTGCACACTACTCATAAGCTTAGCTATTTCTTTAGTCGCTCCTGTATATCCAATTCTCCAGCCAGTCATGGAATAGCTTTTAGATACTCCACTACAGGTTATGGTTCGTTTATATATTTCGTCATTTAATGAAGCTATGCTGATATGAGTTTCTCCTCCATATATTAAGTGCTCGTACATTTCATCGGATACAACATAAATATCCTTTTCAACCGCAACCTTTGCAATTGCTTCAAGCTCCTCCTTGGTATATATCATACCTGTGGGGTTGTTCGGTGAATTCAGAATCAATGCCTTCGTCCTATCAGTGCAGGCTTTGGCAAGCTGTTCTGCAGATATCTTATAGTTCTGAGATTTATCAGCTCTTACATAGACCGGAACACCATCTGCAAGTCTTACAATTTCTGGGTAGCTTAACCAGTAAGGGGTTGGAATTATAACCTCGTCACCAGGATTTAATATAGCTTCAAAAACATTAGTCAGGGAGTGCTTTCCACCGTTACTAACAACTATC
>CAZDWP010000148.1:0-5433 GCA_964508985.1 uncultured Herbinix sp.
TGCTTCTCCATGGCATCCTGTATAGCTGCAGGAGGTATAATGTTCTTAAGCTCTAAACGAGTTATCTTAATTCCCCAAGGATCGGTAGCTTCATCTAGAATTACCCTCATCTTCGTGTTAATATGTTCTCTGGACGTCAAGGTCTCATCAAGTTCAAGGTCACCGATAATATTTCTTAAGGTAGTGGCTGTCAGATTCTCAATTGCCAATAGTGGATTTTCTACGCCATAGCTGTAAAGCTTAGGATCTGTGATTGCAAAGAAGACAACTGTATCTATCTTCATTGTGACATTATCCTTGGTGATTACAGGCTGAGGAGGAAAATCAACAACCTGCTCCTTTAGTAGAACTCTTCTAGCCACTCTGTCAATTAAAGGCCACTTAATGTGTAATCCTACGTCCCAGGTTGCCTGATATCCTCCCAAGCGCTCCAAAATAAATGCATTAGCCTGAGGCACTATTCTTACACAGGATGCAATAATTAATAAAATTAGAATTGCAAATATTACAATAATTACTTCTGTAGGCAATTTCTATCCCTCCTTCTTTATACTTACCATTAACTTGACTCCCGAAATACTCTCAACTAGTACCTTTGTTCCTTTTTCAATTAGCTCTCCGTTTACTGATCTTGCTGACCATTCTAGTCCATTAACAACCGCCCATCCGGCATTGTTTATATTGTCAATCGTGCCGGTTACCAATGCTTCCCTTCCGATTACTGCTTCGTAATTTGTCTTAGTGCGGGTGGAATTAAAGAATTTTTTCACGATTGGCCTAGTAAAGAACAATAATATAAGGGATATTACTACGAATAGAATGATTTCCAACAGCAGGTTATCATAGAATAAAGAAACAATAAATGCAACAAGTGCTCCTCCTGCAAACCAAATAGTAGTAAGCCCAAGGGTTATTATCTCTACGAATACTAAAAAAATGAGAAGAATAAGCCAAGCAATTGAATTTACCATCCCTTTCCCCCCTTTCTTTTACTGATACTTCTATTCTATAGAAGTATGGAGGTTAATACAATAGAAATGCAATATTTTTAATTAAATTTTAATTTTTGATAATTCTCCTCTGTCTGGCCACTTCATACATTAATATGGCTGAGGCAACTGCAGCATTCAAGGATTCAACCTTACCTTCCATCGGTATCTTAATTAGGTTATTGGCCAAGGAGGCGGCTTCCCAAGATAAGCCAGCTGCTTCATTTCCTATTAGTATCCCACACCTTCCTAAGAAGCTTCCTTCAGTATCATAAGAAATGCCAGATAAATGAGCAGCAAATAGCTTAAATCCTTCCAATCTTAGCCATGAAAGAGCACCTATAAAGTCTGCCTCTTCATAAAATGGAACCCTATAAATAGAACCCATCGTGGATCTGACCACTTTGGGTTGTAGAATATCTGCACAGGAGGCGTTCAAAATAATCCCTGTAACGCCTGCTCCTTCAGCTGTTCGTATTATTGTTCCTAGGTTACCAGGATCTCTTATATCTTCTAAAAGCAGTATAAATGCATCATCTTTATCAAGCATACTGTCAATGTCATATGTTGGCATTTTAACAGTGCCCATAATTCCCTGAGGTGTCATAGTATCGCTTACTTGCTTAAGCACCGAATCTGTTACAATCTCATACTCATATTCTTTAAAAGCACTAGAGACTTCAGGCTTATCATGATAGAAGCTTTCAGACATGTATACTTTAATCAGTAATCCGGCATCCATAGCTTCCTTAAGCATCTTAATTCCTTCAACAACAAATAAACCCTGTTCCTTTCTAGCCTTTGCCTTCTTTTGTAACAGCGCTAGGTTTTTTATCTGTGGATTGTTCGTACTGCTGATAAGAACTCTGTTATTCATATTAATAACCCTGTCTTTCACATTACTTCTTGCATTTTACTAAGCTTTGCTGCCTGGTCTGCTGCAATCAGGCTGTCAATTACTTCGTCAAGATCACCGTTTAGTACCGCATCCATCTGATGTAGTGTCAGCTTAATTCTATGATCGGTTATTCTTCCCTGAGGGAAATTATATGTCCGAATCTTTTCAGAACGATCTCCTGTACCGATTTGACTCTTTCTTGCTTCAGCCTCGGCACTCTGTGCCCTCTCCATCTCAATTTCATAAAGGCGTGAGCGTAAAATCTTAATTGCTTTGTCCTTATTCTTTAACTGAGACTTTTCGTCCTGGCATGATATAACGATCCCTGTTGGTATATGAGTTAATCTGACCGCAGAGTCAGTAGTATTAACGCTCTGTCCGCCGTTTCCCGAGGATCTGAACACATCAAATTTGCATTCACTTAAATCTAGTTCAATATCCACCTCACCTGCTTCAGGCATTATAGCTACCGTAGCAGTAGAAGTGTGAATTCTTCCGCCGGATTCAGTGACAGGGACCCTCTGAACACGGTGAACTCCGCTCTCATACTTTAGCTTTGAATATGCTCCCTTACCGTTAATCATAAATATAACTTCCTTAAATCCGCCTATTCCATTCTCGTTTAGGTTCATCATATCTATCTTCCAACGGTTTCTCTCTGCATACATAACATACATACGGTATAACTCTGCTGCAAATAAAGCTGCTTCGTCGCCCCCAGCACCGCCTCTAATTTCTACGATTACATTTTTATCATCATTAGGGTCCTTTGGAAGTAGCAATATCTTTAGCTCTTCTTCTATTTCACTGGTTCTTTGTTTACCTTCACTTAATTCTTCTCTGGCAAGCTCTCGAATTTCCTCATCGCTTTCTTCATCTAGCATTAAAAGACTATCCTCGATAATCTTTTGGTTTTCCTTGTATTCTAGATACTTCTCAACAATATCAGTAAGATCTGATTGTTCCTTCATGAGCTTCCTAAAGTTCTCCTGATCATTTACTACATTAGGGTTTAAAAGCTCCTCTTCAATCTCCTTATATCTTGTGAGAATATCCTCCAAACGATCAAACATCAATCATTCCTCCATTATTCTATCTAGGTAACTTTCGTGCGTATACAACACGATCAAGTTTATTCAAATCTTTTATTATATTAATATCAATAAATCCAGCTTTATGAAGCATATCCTCTACCGCTTCCCCCTGGTCATATCCTATTTCAAAAAATACATTTCCTTCGGGATTTAGATATCTATCTATATCTTCAATAATCTTTTCATAAAAGATTAATCCAGTAGCGCCTGCATCTAAGGCATGCTTTGGTTCGTAATCCCTAACCTCAGGCATTAATGACATTAGCTCCTCAGATTTTATATAAGGTGGATTTGATATTATGATATCATAGTTTCCCACAACATTCTCAAATAAATCACTTTGAATGAATTTTGCATCCACATTATGCATTTTTGCGTTTCTACTAGCTATCTGTAACGCTTTCTCTGATATATCGGTGCCTACAGCATTTTTAATGTTGCCTAATTTTAAAAGCGATATAATTATACATCCCGATCCTGTGCATACATCTATCACAGATTTATCTTTGCATACCTTTAATACCTCTTCTACCAAAAGCTCAGTATCTTGTCTTGGAATAAGAACATTTTCATTCACTTCAAACTCCAATCCCATGAATTCTTGCCTACCTGTTATATATTGAAGAGGCATATGGGAGGCTCTTTTTTCAATTAATTCCTTATATTGTAATGCCTTCTGTTTCGGAGCAAATTCACTTCCATATATGAAAAAATCTGCTCTGTTAATTCCAAACACATGGGCTAGCAGATACCATGAATCTATATCGGCATCTGCTATCTCGTTCATTTTAAGGAATTCACGTGCAGTCTGCAATAATTCTTTATAAGTACTCATATAATCACTCAAGCCCTCCGGTCTGTTAAGCAGCTACTTATCCTCATTAAAATCGAGGTACTTATCAAGGGCTTTTAATATCTCATCGTCTTCTTCATATTCACGTTTAGGACTAGCTATACTGATTTCACCCGCTACCGCATATTCGTCTTTAGCCACATCCTTTTTCTTATTAATAGATGTGTTCTTGACTTCTTGAACCTTCTTGGCTTCTTTAACCTTCTTAGATTCCTGAACATTCTTGGATTCCTGAACATTCTTAACTTTGGCTTTCTTATCGTCCTTAGCCTTAGATGTATTCTTATCCTGTGAATTATCCTTAAGCTCGCTTGCACTTACCTGAGACTCCAGGAATGCTTTCCAATCAAATACTGTATCTACGGACTTTATAGCAACCTCTATCATATCATCATCAGGTTCCTTTGTTGTCAATGCCTGCATCCATAATCCGGGTTTACTTAATATATTAACAATCTTGTTTTCACTTTTTCCAGCCAATCGAATAAATTCATAAGATATTCCAGCAATAAGAGGAACCAAAAGTACTCTTGACATGATCCTTAAGGCTAATGTCTCAGTTCTTAGAATTACAAAGAACACGAGACTTATTAGCATAACAAGAAGCATAAAGCTTGTTCCACAACGCTTATGGGCTTTTGATTGCCATTTGACATTTTCTACAGTTAACTCAAAACCGTGCTCAATACAATTAATAGTTTTATGCTCTGCTCCATGATACATGAACACTCTTTTTATGTCCTTCATCAGAGAGGATAAAAGAATATATCCTATAAATATAAAAAGTCTTAATACACCCTCCATTAAGGATAGTAAAAATACACTTTCAATCCATCTAGCGAATAAATTCGATAATAAAACAGGCAGTACCATAAATAAGGTTATGGATATCACAAGAGACGCCATCACAGCTAAGACCATAAGCAATGCATTGGTCTTTTCAGATAATTCCTTCTTCTCTTTTCCACTTTCCTCTTCTTCTTCAAAAAAGCTTGCCGAAAAATTCAACACCTTCATACCGATTATCATCGAATCAACGAAAGCTAGTATGCCTCTGAAAATAGGTAGCTTAAATAATTTTACCTTGTCTGAAAAGTCATTATGAATTTTCTTTTCTACAGCAATTTCATTATTTGGTTTACGAACAGCTATGGCGTACTCACTCTTATTCCTCATCATTACGCCTTCAATAACTGCCATTCCCCCAATACCAGATGGTTTCATTTTTATCCCGAGCCTTTCTTGGAAATATAATTATCATTAAGTATATACCCTGTACGAAAATAGGTTGAGGAAATGAACCTCAACCCGTTTTAAATGCTCTATAAAAGTACTCTAATTTTCGTCCTTCTTAATACCATATCTACGGTTGAACTTCTCAATTGCTCCGCGGGCTGCAGCAGTCTTCTGCTGTCCTGTATAGAATGAATGGCATTTGGAACAAATCTCAACATGGATTTCCTCTTTTGTTGAGCCTGTAACAAATTCATTTCCACAGTTACATGATACCTTCGCCTCAAAATACTTAGGATGGATTTCTGTCTTCATGATTTCACCTCTTCACTACTAAATCTTCTTATATTGGTCTATATATAATAT
>CAZDWP010000149.1:0-5418 GCA_964508985.1 uncultured Herbinix sp.
CCTATGGTTAAGCGTTATCTTGGTAAGATATCAAAGCCTTTACTAGATAGATTTGATATATGTATAGAAGCAATGCAGATTGATTATAAAGAGCTTCAGAATAAAAAAGATGAGGAAAGTTCATCTGATATTAGAAAGCGTATATATAGAGCAAGACAAATCCAAATGGAGCGCTATGCGGGTCAGGACATATGGTTTAATTGTCAGTTGACTCCCAAAAGTATTAGAAAATACTGCAAGCTAGAGGCTAAGGAACAATCTCTTCTTGAACAAGCATTTAAGAAGATGAATCTAACTGCAAGGGCATATCATAGAATACTTAAGGTCGCTCGCACCATTGCAGATTTAGATATGAGTGAGAAGATATCCTCCAAGCATATCAGTGAGGCTATATGCTATAGAAGTATTGATGGTAAGTATTGGGGGGATATATGATGGAGAGAAATATTTCGATAGAAGATGATATATATACATATTGGATTGGAAGTATTCCTAGTCTAAGAACTAAAAAGATAGAAGCTATACTTGATTACTTTGCTAGCCCGAGGGAAGCGTATTATGCATCAATTAGGGCTATGGAGGAAATGATAAAAGCCTGCAATATAAATGGAGTAGATATTACCGAACGTGATTTAGAGTCGATGTTGAATGAAAAGGATATTGATGTGATCAGAAGAAACATGGAATATCTTACGAGACATGAAATTAAATTTGTAACTAAGCTTGATGAATCATATCCTGATAAACTAAGAAACATATACGATTCACCATTTTTACTTTATTATAAAGGAAATCCATTACCTGAAAATAAAAAAATAATATCAGTTGTCGGTGCTAGGGAATGCTCAATCTATGGAAAGGAAATCGCAAAATATCTCGCAGGTGCTCTGGCTAAAGAGGATATAATTGTTATAAGCGGGCTGGCCAGGGGAATTGATTCATATGCTCACATGGGAGCACTTTTGTCAGAGGGCATAACATACGGGATTATGGGGTGCGGAATAGATATATGCTATCCTGCTGAGAATATTAATCTATATATGGATATACAGACTAAGGGTGGAATAATATCGGAATATGGACCGGGAAGTAAGCCCTTGGCATATCATTTTCCCATGCGTAACAGGATTATCAGTGCTCTAAGTGACGGTATACTTGTTATAGAAGCCAGAGAAAAAAGCGGCTCTCTAATAACGGTAGATATGGGACTTGAACAGGGAAAGAATATATATGCTGTTCCAGGAAGGATTACCGATAAGCTTAGTGAAGGCTGTAACAACTTAATAAAAATGGGTGCAAAGGTTGTTACGTCTCCGAGGGATATATTAGAGGATTTAATTCTTTATGTATCAAATGATAACAATCAGATGAGTCTTTGTGGAATACTTCCTCATGATGAACGTATTATATATGAGAACATAAACATTTCACCTAAGCATATAGAGGAGCTGATGGAATTAACAGGATTTGATATAGGAAAACTTACTGAACATCTACTTTCCTTGGAGCTTAAAGACATGATAAAACAACCTATGAAGAACTATTATATCAGGATAAAATAATTATTACTTGAAACGACTTGAAAAATAGTGTATGCTAGTTTATGCTTTGGCGTAGCCAAATAATTACTATATAAACAACCATGCATTTAATATATGACATGAACATTTTACACATAGAAGAGGAGTTTGATATGCCAAGATATCTTGTGATTGTGGAATCTCCGGCAAAAGCGAAGACCATTAAAAAATTTTTAGGAAGTAGTTACGAAGTTCTTGCATCCAATGGACATGTAAGGGATTTACCAAAAAGCCAGATGGGTATAGATATAGCCAATGATTATGAACCTAAGTATATAACCATACGGGGTAAAGGAGAATTACTCGCAAAGCTTAGGAAAGCAGTTAAAAAAGTTGACAAGGTTTATCTTGCGACTGACCCGGATAGAGAGGGTGAGGCTATTTCATGGCATCTATCCAATACACTGAAGCTGGATTCAAATAAAGAGAACAGGATTGTTTTTAATGAAATAACAAAAAATGCAGTTAAATCCTCCATTAAGCAGGCAAGAAAGCTGGATATGGATCTTATAGATGCACAACAAGCCAGAAGAGTCTTAGATCGAATGGTTGGATATACTATTAGTCCCTTGCTATGGAGCAAGATAAAAAGAGGATTAAGTGCTGGAAGAGTACAATCAGTTGCTCTTAGAATAATTTGTGACAGAGAGGAAGAGATTAACTCATTCATACCTGAGGAATATTGGAACCTTGAAGCACAGTTTCTTCTAAAGGGTAAGAAAAACCCTCTTGTGGCAAAATATATCGGAAAGAACAAGACTAAGACAGTTGTAGGTTCAGAAGAAGAAGCAACAAAGATATTAGATGAACTGGAAAATGCAAGCTTTATAATTAAAGAGATTAAGAGGGGAGAGAGAATAAGAAAATCACCTCTACCCTTTACCACCAGTACGCTTCAACAGGAGGCTGCAAAGACGTTAAACTTCTCTACAAGAAAGACAATGCAGCTAGCGCAGCAATTATATGAGGGCATAAACATTAAGGGTCATGGAAGCGTAGGTTTGATTACTTACTTACGTACAGACTCGGTTCGTATAAGTACCGATGCCGATGCCCTAGTTAAGGAATATATTGAGAAGGAATACGGCAAGGAATTTGTGAATTTAGAGCCTAACAACGGCCGCACTGGAAAAAGAGTTCAAGATGCCCATGAGGCGATTCGTCCTACAAATGTGGACTTTTCACCTACGGAGATTAAAGATTCTTTGACAAGAGATCAATACCGTCTGTATCAGCTTGTATGGAAGCGATTTGTAGCCAGTAGAATGCAGCCCGCTAGATATGAAACAACTTCGATTAAGATAGAGGGCAATGGGCATTGGTTCTCCACCGCCGCCTCCAAACTTATTTTTGAAGGCTTTCTGAGTGTGTACCAACAGGATGAGGACAATGAGGATATCAGGGCTACCTATGAGGCATTAAATGAAGGAGATATGCTTGACCTAAGTGAGCTCAAAAAGAGTCAACATTTCACTCAAGCACCCGCTCATTACACTGAGGCTGCTCTTGTTAAGACTTTAGAGGAGCTTGGAATCGGTAGACCAAGTACCTATTCCCCTACTATTAGTACCATAATAGCCAGAAGATATGTAATAAAAGAAAATAAGAATCTCTATACAACTGAGCTTGGAGAAGCCGTGAATAATATAATGGTGAAAGCATTTCCCAGTATTGTGGATGTGCATTTTACCGCCAACATGGAATCCTTACTGGACAGCGTGGAAGACGGTGTTGTAGAATGGAAGACATTAATCAGAAACTTTTATCCTGACCTAGATGAGGCTGTAGAAAATGCTCATGAACAGCTTGATAAGATTCATATTGCTGATGAGGTTAGTGAAGAAATCTGTGAGTTATGTGGCAGAAACATGGTAATCAAATATGGACCCCATGGAAAATTCTTAGGTTGTCCCGGATTTCCCGATTGCAGAAACACAAAGCCTTATCTTGAAAAGATAGGTGTTGAATGCCCATCCTGCGGCGGAGATGTCGTTATCAGAAAGACGAAAAAGGGAAGAAGATATTTTGGATGTAGTAATCATCCTGAATGTAGCTTTATGACTTGGCAGAAGCCCTCTAAGGAGAAATGCCCTAAATGTCAAAGTGTAATGCTAGAAAAAGGGAACAAGCTAGTATGCAGTAATGATACCTGTGGCTATGTAATGTCAGCCAATAACAATGCAAACGATTAATATTTCTTATTATTCTATTAGTATGAATTAGTCTTATAACTTAATAATACAAAATTGGATAGAAAAGTTGAAATTCAGCTAAAAAAGTGCGTCAAAAGATAGAATAAAGTATTGTTTTTGAAAATAATATATGATAAGATGAAAAAGGTAATACAATTAGTAGAAATATATTGTATTACCTTATTTAGTCGAACACTTTGTATTAAAAGCTTATATGGATAAGAATAGTATTGGAGGAACTGATTAATGAGTGTACAATTACTTGACAAGACTAGGAAGATTAATAATCTTCTGCATAATAACAATTCTCATAAGGTGGTATTCAATGACATCTGTGTTGTGCTAAGTGACATACTGGATTCCAACGTACTGGTCATCAGTAAAAAGGGTAAGGTATTAGGTATAAAGAACAGTCCGGATATTGTTGAAATCAAAGAACTAATTAAGGATACAGTCGGAAGGTATATTGACACATTATTAAATGAGAGACTCCTTAATATATTGTCAACTAAGGAGAATGTAAACCTCGGTACTCTAGGTTTTGAATTTGACAGTTTAGATGCTTATCAGGCAATTATTACACCAATCGACATAGCGGGAGAAAGATTAGGAACATTATTTATCTATAAGACAGGCTCTCAATACACCTTAGATGACATTATCTTAAGTGAGTATGGTACAACAGTTGTTGGTCTTGAGATGATGCGTTCAGTCAACGAGGAAAATGCCGAGGAAAATCGTAAGATACAGATTGTAAAATCAGCAATAAGTACTCTATCCTTTTCAGAGCTTGAAGCAATTCAGCATATATTTACTGAGTTAAAGGGCAGTGAAGGAATACTAGTAGCAAGTAGAATTGCCGACCGAGTAGGTATCACCAGATCAGTGATAGTTAATGCTCTTAGAAAATTTGAAAGTGCTGGAGTAATAGAGTCCCGCTCCTCAGGAATGAAGGGAACCTATATTAAGGTACTAAATGATGTTGTTTTCGAGGAATTGAAAAACATACAAAATAAATAATTATTTAGAACACAAAAGGATTTGTGGGAGGTACCCATAGATCCTTTTTGTAAATATTGTATATTTTAACAAAAAAGTGGTGACATTAACCTACAATATGTGGTACTATTCTACTATATTATCAAATATATCTTGTGTTTTTTATATTTTTAATTATAATTATTATATGGAGGTATATACATATGATAGGATCGAATGCTTTCAATTACATTAATGTTCTTGAGAAGGCTGCAGATGCCAGCTGGAAAAGGAATGAAGTGATTAGCAATAATTTGGCAAATGTTGACACCCCAGGATATAAGAGGAAGGATGTACAATTTGAATCCTATCTACATGGTGCTCTTACCGGCGACGGTTCACTTGATAGGCGTGTTGCAAATGTTCGAATGGATACCATAACTGGACAGGTATATACGGACTATGCCAATCTTTCTTTTCGAATGGATGGCAATAATGTAGACATTGATACAGAATCAGCGAATCTCGCTGAAAACCAAATTCGTTATTATTCGCTGATGGATTCCATGACACAGGAATTTAATCGGCTTAAGATGGTGCTACAGAATAGATAAGCTTATATAAACTTTAAAATATTGAGGAGCGCAATCGCTCCGTTGTAGCTTATA
>CAZDWP010000150.1:0-5397 GCA_964508985.1 uncultured Herbinix sp.
TAATCGATCTATCCACTGTCATCTACCCCATAAGGTACAATCTTAAAATAGCTACCACTCATATTTACAGGACTTCCATGAGTTAAGTGACCCCCATGATTAAGGTTCATTCCCATAACTGTGTCGTCGGGCTTTAGTAATGCAAAAAATACTGCCATATTGGCCTGTGCACCGGAATGAGGCTGAACATTGGCATAGGTACAACCAAAAAGCTCTTTTGCCCTGTCTATAGCCAAATTTTCAGCAATATCTACAAATTCGCATCCCCCGTAATATCTCTTACCAGGATATCCTTCGGCATACTTATTGGTTAATTGACTTCCCATAGCCGCCATAACCGCTTTACTTACAAAATTTTCTGAAGCAATAAGCTCTATATGGTCTCTTTGTCTTCCAATTTCTTGGGTTATTGCACCAGCAATCTCAGGGTCAAACGCTTTCACATCTTCAAATGAGTACATTCTTATCAATTCCTTTCCGGTTAATATCGTAAGATAGCTTACACCGCTTATAGTTCAAGCTGTTTGGTAAAAGTATACCATACCAAACTTCTCTTTGAAAGCTAAAACATTAATATCATCACCAAGTATTCATTACTTTATCTAATAACTATACCTGTAAAAAATAATAATTGTTTAGGACATCTCCCATCTGGCCTTACTGCCCTTTTCTCCTTTGATTACTACAAGCTTTGTACCTATCTGAGCCTTAAGCTCGGTGACATGGGATATGATCCCTACTAGCCTCTTGCCTCCTGATAAATCATTCAGTATCTTAATGGCCTGCATTCTGGTGTCATCGCTTAAGGAGCCAAAGCCTTCATCGATAAACATAGTATCAATATGTATGCTTCCGGCTGTGTTTTGAATAATGTCTGACATACCAAGAGCCATAGATAGCGCTGCCATAAATGACTCACCACCCGATAAGGTCTTAACATCACGAACCTGGTCATTCACCATGCTATATACATCAAGGTCAAGACCGACCTCACCTTGCCCTGATAAATCCTCCATATCACGACATTTTAGAATAAACTGGTTATTGGACATCGTATAAAGTCTCTTATTAGCCTCTTTTAGAATCATGTTAAAATACATTCTCTGAATATATGTCTGGAAATTAATATGTCTACCACTAAGCTTACCATTAGCTATATTGGCCAATCTACTTATAGCACTATATGTCTTCATAACTTTCTCTCTGTCGTTAATAAGTCTCGTAACCTTAGTATAGACCTCCTCATTTCTTGCTCGGATTCCATATATGGTCTTACTTTCCTCCTCCAATAACACCTTACTCTCTTTAAGGTCCGTCTGCTTTAGCAGTAATTCATCAGTTTGGATTCTAAGTTTCCCTTTAGTTTGCTCCTTATAATTCTCAATACTCGTGTTGTTTCTTATGATTTTTTCCCTATATTCCTGAGCCGATTTGCTTAATTCATCGACTCGCTGAGAGCTTAATCTTGCCCCCCTGTATTCCTCCAAATCTGAAAAGCCCTGCTTTGATAATTCATTATTTAACTCTAGCTCTGATTTTTCTCTGTCTTTTAAAAGCCTACTATAGTTTTCTTCCTCTGTCTTAAGATTACCTCTTTTTTCATTTGTGGTATTAACAATAGCTTGGTAATTCTCGGTCGCAGCCGCTTTATCCTTCTCCAATCCATGGAGTTGTTCCTCGGTTGTAAAGAGCTCTCTATTTGCTTGAGTCTTGCTTTCATAAATCAAATCCTTCTTAAGACTTCCTATCTTGGTGTCAATCTTTATAAGGCTGGCAGCTACTTCCTGTTTTGCCCTATCTGCTTCATTCCTATCCTTCTCATGGGCATCTAAAGCTTCTTCCAGCTCTTTAATCCGAACTTGATTTGAAGAATAAGTCTTCCCCGCTTCCTCTGCTCGAGCTTTTTTATCCATATCAAGCATTAACTGATTATTACACTGCTCTAATATATTCTCTATATCTGTACCAGCTATATTATCGGAATTAATAGCAGCATCAATAATCTTCCTTCCCTCATGGACTGCAAGCTCAAGCTTCTTCTCATAGCTTTGTTTAGCCTTCTGTAGGGCTTCATATTTTTCTTGCTTAATATCAAGTGCATCATCCATCTCATTCTTAGCAGCCCGTAGCTTGCTTTCATCTATTATATGATCATAGTTACCTGCCTTTTCGGGATGGGAAGTAGAACCACATACGGGACAAGCATGACCATCCTCCAGTGTTGCTGCAAGTATTCCTGCCTGTCCTTCTATGAAGCTGTGATATAGTTCCTCGTACAGACGACTTTTTAGCTCATAGGCTTCATTACTCTTCCTATATTCTGTATCTTCATTTTCATAAGCAATTCTCAGCTGCTTCATAGATTCAACGGATTTAATAAGCCCTTCCAGAGCATCCTTTCTTTCGATAAATCTATCAATGTTGTGCTTAAGCTGTGTATACTGTTCTGCTACACTCTTAAGCTCTTCCTGCTGACCGGATAATATAATCTTATTTTTCTTTTCTTCTTCAATAAGCTCAATAACTTTGATATATTCTTCCTCTGCTTTATTTTTGCTTTCTTCCAAAGCATTCTTTTCTTTGCTATATGTATCTAGCTCCTCATACTTGGGAATCAAATTATTAATAGAGCTAATTTTTGAGATAAGCCCTGGACTCTTCTTCTTATGATCCTCTTCTTTTTGCTCCTTATTCTTCCCTAGACTCTCTAACCTCTCCCGATTATTATCAAGCCAGAATTTAATATTTGTAGCTCTTTTAATACATTCCGATAATTCCCTATGCTTGCTAAGAAAAGCCTCCTCCTTGGGATCTACTGCTTGCGCCTTTTTAGCCTTATCTATTCTAAAATTAAGCTCTTCCATTTCATGCTTTTTTTGGTCCAGCTCTGCCTTTTCTAATAGTGCTGTTTCTAATGAATCAAATAGCTTATTGTTATCCTCTGCTTGCTTAATCTTAGCATTAATCTCATCCAAGAGCTGACCATTACCTACTAGCGATTTCTTTATATCGTCTTCCTTATCCTTTGCCTCATTAATAATAAGCCCCATAAGTTCTAATTGCTTATCTGAATCGGTCTCCGTAAAGCGTGGCATATCCGCCCACTGTGATAATAATTCGCTGTCCTTTATACATTTAATATCCTCTGTTTCACGGATAATATCCTTTCTATTGTCCTCCAGCTGTCCAGAGGTGAACTTTGCTCTTGCTTTCAGTTCCTCCTCAATCCGCCAATATATCCTTGTGTTAAATATCTTCGTAAATATTTCTTTTCTTTCTTTGGAGGATACATGAAGTAGCTTTAGAAAATCCCCTTGGGCAATCATAGCAATCTGTGTAAATTGATTAACATCCAGACCGATGATTTCAACAATTTTCTGATTTGTTTCCTTAATCTTGCCCTTGTATTCCTGACCGTCAGGTAAAATTAGAGTAACTGCGGGCTGGTCGGTGGTCATGGTAAATTCACCGTCCTTATTCCTCCTCTTACTCATACGTTCCTGTCTTGGACTCCTAATTATCGTATATATCTTTCCATGATATATAAAGCTGTATTCCACATAAGTGCTGGTATCGTCATCAGCATACTGGCTACGCATCATTTCGCCGTTACGCTTTCCTCCGCTGGTTTCATCATACAGAGCATAGGTAATTGCATCAAATACAGTAGTCTTTCCTGCTCCGGTATCACCGGTTATGAGAAATATCCCATTACCTATATCAGAAAAATCAACGAGCTCCTCTCCAGCGTAGGATCCGAAAGCTGACATTTTAATATATAATGGTTTCATCTGTTCCTCTCATTCCGCCGCCAATAGGCGGCATAAAGTGATTAAAGAAACCGCTTGCGGGTTCTTTCTAAAGGTTCAGCTCTGCTGAACCTATTCCTCCTGTAGCTTATTAATTATTTCAATCATTATGCTCTCTTCCTCACTACTTATTGGTGCTCCCTGCATTTCCTGATAGAATTGCTTAAATGCTTCAAAGGGCTCCAGTACTGTAGCTTTAAAGTCCGTTGCCTCAAGCTGTGACTTTGTTCTGCTATTTTCAACTCTAACCTCTAGGATATGGTCGTAATGCTCCCCCAATTGATCCTTCGGCTTATATATCTCATCCTCGTCGGTGATGGTTATACTTATATAATCATGTCTGTTGCCCTCAGTAGCTCTACTTATGATTTCACTCAAAAGGCCCTTCTCACTTCTAACATCTCGAAGTGCATATAGGGGAATCTTTTCTATAACTATCTCTGAATCCTTATCATTAATAGTAACCATGGTGATGGCCTTGGCATGCTTTTCCTCGCTTACAGAATATTTAAGGGGTGTCCCGCAGTATCTTATATGGCTCATTCCTATGCTCTGTGCTCTGTGAAGATGTCCCAGTGCCACATAATCAAAGCTCTTTATCCTTTCTATATCCACACTATCAAGACCCCCGACAGTTATATAGACCTGCTCAGAATCACAAGTCTCGGGAGATGCATCCCCAGACACATAAAATTGATGAGATATCAGAACATTTCGCTGATCATAGTCGATATTCTCTCTATCTATAAGTACCTTTATAGCACTGTCATAGCTTGTTACCACTCCATCCTCAAATAAATGACGGACATAACCGGGCTTAGTGAAGGGAAGTAAATAGAAATTCACATCACCATATTCATCCTTAAGAACGATTTTCTTCATGTATTCATCCTCTTTAGTCGGAGGCTGAACCGATATAAATATATTATGCTTCTCCAGGAACGCACTGGCATAATCCAGTCTTTCGGCAGAATCATGATTGCCCGCAATAATCAGAACGGGTATATCTGGCTTTATATCTGATAAGTCATTAAGAAACTGATTAAATATGGTGTATGACTCAGCTGAAGGTACCGATTTATCATAAATATCCCCCGCGATTATAATCGCATCAGGTCTAAGCTCCTTAGCTTTGTGGATAATCTGCTCCAGTATAGCCACCTGGTCATCCTTCATATTGTAGTAATGAAGCTGCTTGCCGATATGTAAATCTGAAATATGGAATATTTTCATGATATCCTCCCTACCTTCTTATGACATTATTCTATCATATCCTTATATGATTTTAACACAGGAATCTTCCATACTGTGTCTAATCTGCGACTTTATAATATAATAAATAACAATTTAACCGATGGTTGATAGAAAAACAAAACCTTTGGTTGTGAGAAAACAATAAAACAGGGTGCTCCATAGATGAATACTTTACAAGTAATTCAATCTATGGGAACCCTTATGTTAGTGTAATTTATTATTAGATTTTATAGAGCATAAATTTATCATACCATATTCTTTTATAATCTATCCAGTGCTATCATAATAGTGTCCACAAAGGTATATAGTTTCTTAATGGTACCAGGTACCGTTT
>CAZDWP010000151.1:0-677 GCA_964508985.1 uncultured Herbinix sp.
GAAATATGCAAATCCTGTTATAGCCACACGATGAGCAGTTTTTAAAGATATTTCATCAACAATATTAAGTATGCTTCTTTAAATCCGCTATTGTTTTAATACTGCTGAGATAGTCTTCTTTAGATCTGCTTTCTGCCTTATGATATTTTGTAATAATTCAGTATCATTTTCTTCTATAGCCTTTAAGCTCTGTCTATTCAAGCTTTCCTCTTTCAGACGATAAACCGTATCAAACAAAGCCTTCTGTCTGTCGGCTTCCTTAATCTCGCCAAGCAATTCTGCGTTGAATAGGGACGCCGCCTCTGACTGTTCCTCTATGCTTTGGAAACAGCTTATGATTTTAGCAGGCATAACCTCATCGGCCCTATCATATTCTTCAAAAACCAATTTCGCTACATCTGTATATATACCATCGGCAAAATCCTCTGGTTTAAGAAGAGTCTTTAGCTTTTTAAATAAATGAGGTTCCTCCGTAAGCCATGTTAATAATAACTTTTGGATTTTAACAATTCCCTCTTCACTGCTCTTCTTACCCAATGCTACTTTATAGGGAAGCTTTGTCGCGGGCTCATTTCTATAGCCTCTAGACCCGAGCTTATTAACAAGCTTCTGAAGGAGATTTGCATCAATATTATATGTTTTTGCCACTGCATCGAGGTAAAAATTTCGCTCAAGCT
>CAZDWP010000151.1:687-5364 GCA_964508985.1 uncultured Herbinix sp.
TCTGAAAAATATAGCAATTTTTTGGCTATTTCATTAAAGAATTTTGTCTTATCCTCTGGATCCTCCATATTATAATTCCTCTGGAGCATGTCAATCTCAAAGAAAAAGCTATTTCTTGCTTCATCGATTCGCTTATTATATTCATCGGCACCTAAGGATTTAATAAAATCATCCGGGTCCTTATAGGGCTCCATATTTACAACCTTTACGCTAAGCCCTGCATCCCTAAGAATAGGAATAGCACGAAGTGCTGCTTGTATACCCGCTCCATCGCTATCGAATGTAAGAAGCACCTCTTTAGTGTATCTCTTAATAAGATTTGCATGGGCTTCTGTAAATGCTGTGCCCAATGCTGCTATGGCATTTGTAAAGCCAGCCTGGTGTAATGCCATAACATCCATATATCCCTCACATATTAGTAAATACGACTCTCTCGATCTACGGGCTCTATTAAGTCCGTACAATATCCTACTTTTATCAAATATAGCTGTTTCAGGAGAGTTAAGATACTTAGGCATCCCATCGCCCATAACACGTCCACCAAACCCGACGACTCTGTTATTCACATCCATAATAGGAAACATAATTCTGTCCCAGAATTTATCGTGGCCACCCCGCACTTCATCAAATGATACTAGGCCGGTTTGCTTAAGAAACTCGTCCTCATATCCGAGACTCTTTAGAAACTTAAAAAGGTCATCACTGAAGCGATTAGCAAAGCCGAGGCCAAATGCCTTAATGGTCTCCTCTGTCATACCCCTACCTAATAAATAATCTTTGGATGCTTGTCCTCTATCTGATTTTAATTGATAGTAATAATATTTTGCAGCCTCTTTGTTGATTTCCATCAGTCTGTTCTTTAAATCAAACTGGCGTTTCTCCCTGGCCGAATACTCCTGCTCAGGCAGATTAATTCCGGCTCTCTCAGCAAGAAATTTTAACGCCTCAACAAATGTATAGTTCTCATACTCCATTATAAATGTATAGACATTTCCCCCTACGCCACAGCCAAAGCAGTGATACATTTGCTTAGATTGGCTTACGCTAAAGGAGGGAGTCTTTTCATTATGAAAAGGACATAGACCCACATGATTGCTGCCCGCTTTCTTCAGCCTTATGTATGAGCCTATAACACTTACTATATCACTTCTTATTCGGACCTCTTCTACAGTATCATCCGGATAATACATACTTACCTCCCATTTCCGTGCCATTAATTAATAAACGCCCCAAGCTGATGGGATCATAAGTTCCTTAAATTTTGCCACTGCATATCGGTCTGTCATGCCTGCAATATAATCACATACCACCTGATAAGGAGGTTCATTAAGTTTTTCAATGCGTGTATAATATTCATTCGGCAGCTGTTCCAAGTTATCCTGATAATATTCGAACAGTTGCTTAAGTAGGCGGACTGCCTGTTCTTCCTGACTTTTTGCTTTCTGGTTCGTATAGACACTGGAGAACATATACTCACGAAGCTTAAACATGGCACTCTCTATCTCAGGAGACATAATAATATCGTTTTTCCCCTCACTATTAGTAATTATATCGTGAATTAAGGTGTTTAACCTTATAACGATACTGTCGCCAAGAATTTTTTTATGTTCCTTGGGTATATCATCTTCCTTTATAATCCCACCCCTAATAGCATCATCCGTATCATGATGTATGTAAGCGATTTTATCGGATAATCTTACGATTTTACCCTCCAAGGTGGAAGGAGTTGTAGACATTTGATGATTACGAATCCCGTCTCTTACTTCCTTTGATAGGTTGAGTCCTTTTCCATGATTCTCCAAAAGCTCAACGACACGTATGCTCTGCAGATAATGTTTAAAGCCCCCGGGACAGACATCATTAAGAGCCCTCTCACCAGCATGTCCAAATGGAGTATGCCCTAAATCATGACCTAAAGCAATAGCTTCTGTAAGATCCTCATTTAATCTAAGAGCCTTTGCAATAGTCCTTGCTATCTGGGACACCTCCAATGTATGGGTAAGCCGGGTTCTATAATGATCCCCCTCTGGTGCAAGAAAAACCTGGGTTTTATGCTTTAACCTTCTAAAAGCCTTAGAATGTAATATACGATCTCTGTCTCTTTGATAGATAGGACGGATATCACATTGCTTCTCCTCATAATCCCTACCCAGGGACAAATCAGAGAAGGCAGCATATGGACTTAATATCTCATGCTCCCTAATTTCCAGCTTTTGCCTAGTGTTTAAGAGTTTATCCATGTAATCATCCCCTCTAATTTTAGCCTATAATACTAATATTCTACAAGGACTTACTATTTCCTTTTTTTATTTTAAATAAAATGGCTGTTTCATATCATCAAATAGGCAGTTGTAAAATATAAGGGGGATATAGGTATAACCATAATGCACTGTTATAAGAACAAGTACTTTGATTTGTAAGATCGTTACGGACGATAAGTCCGTATAAGACTTATAAATCATAGTTCATGTACTTATACCGGTGTGTGAGGTTCATACCTATATCCCCCTATATTTTTTTACAACTTAATAATATGAAACAGCCATATATTATTTACTTACCACACTTTTCTCTTGAAGGGCATCCAGAGCATCCCGAACAACAGGATTTACCTGCCTTTATATCCTTTGCCTTCTTATATATTATATAACCTGTATATCCTAAAATGAGTGCTCCAAGTACATAAGCTAACATAATAATCCCTTCCTTTCTATACAAACAAGCTTCCTATCTGATATATCAATGTTGATAGCAACCATGCTACACCCAATTGGAATAAGACTGTAAACAATGTCCATTTCCATGATCTCATTTCTCTTTGAACAACTCCGATGGTCGCTGCACATGGAATATATAATAGACAAAATACCATTAATGCATATGCATTCGCTGGACCAAATCCAATTTCTCCGAGAAGCTGTGAAAGACCTGCCATGCCTTCGGCAGAGCTAATATTACTTATACCAAATAGTATTCCAAAGCTGGATACTACTATCTCCTTAGCGGCAATTCCTGCTATAAGAGCTACCACAACCTGCCACATACCAAGTCCTGCGGGTCGAAGAATTGGTGCTACTACCTTACCTAACATTGCTCCAAAGCTTTCAGACATATCGGATACCATTCCATTTAGTCCAAAGTTAAGTATAAACCATATAACTACTGATGCCGCAAATATAGTGGTTCCTGCCTTGGTCAAATACTCCTTAACCTTCTCCCATACATAGATTATTATGGTTCTGGTATTGGGAGATTTATACTCCGGAAGCTCAATCAATAAGCTGTTAGTATCCTTAGTCTTTGTATTCATATTCATTACATATGCCACTATTATTGCCACCAAGATTCCAATCACGTACATGGAATATGCTACCAGCATTGCATTTTTTTCAAAGAACATCTGTGAAAATAATACATAGATTGGTAGTCTTGCACTACAGGACATAAAGGGCGTTATAAGTATTGTCTTTCTTCTATCCTGAATATTCTCTAAGGAACGAGAAGCCATGATTGCAGGAACGGTACATCCAAAGCCAAGAAGCATAGGAATAAAAGCTCTTCCTGAAAGTCCTACCTTTCCCATTATTCCATCCATTACAAAAGCGACTCTGGCCATATAACCACTGTCTTCTAAAAATGCAAGGGCAAGAAAGAGTATAAATATATTTGGCAGAAAAGTTAAGATGCCTCCGACTCCGGCTATAATTCCGTCCACTATCAGTGAGGATAGTACAATTCCTACATTCATACTATCTAGAGAATTGCTTACTCCCTGAGAGAATATTTCCAATCCTCCCTCAAACACTCCCTTTATCATATCTCCAACCGTAAAGGTTAAGAAAAATACTAGAGCCATAATAAGAAGGAAAATTGGTAGACCCAAAAATCTATTAGTAAATATTTTGTCGATTTTATCAGTGATAGCTGATCTTTCGTTTCTGTTAACCAGAACCTCTTCCAAAACTTCTTCGATAAAATCATATTTTTGATTAATGATATCCTCTTCATAGCTACGTTCTATAAGCTTCATATCAATCGGATATTTATCCATGATCTGAGGATCCATCTCTAATAGCTTCATGGCATGCCATCGTAAATTATCAATTTTACCGAATTTATGATATAAAACACTACTTATCTGGTCAATCCTATCCTCAATCTCATCACTATAGACTATTGAATACTCTTCGTGTAAATCAAGCCTACTATTATTACCACGACGTCTGTGTCTACTATGGTGATGCTCAAAATTACGATCACTTTGCTTATCCTTGTGATGGGCAACCGCATGCATAAGAATATCAAGACCAGTGCGCTTTCTGGCTGATACAGGAATAATGGGAATACCTAGCATTTCAGGAAACCTATGCAGATCAATCTCCATGCCTCTTTCCTCTATAATATCCATCATATTAAGAGCTATTATTACAGGCTTACCCAACTCAATAAGTTGGAGGGTAAGATATAAGTTTCTCTCTAAACATGATGCATCAACCACATTTATTATAACATCCACATTTGAATCTAGTATGAACTCCCTGGTCAGCTTTTCCTCCATGGTATATGAGGTCAAACTATATATTCCCGGAAGATCTACTAATTTAAATTTCTCTCCGTGGTATTTGAATGCTCCTTCTATCTTCTCAACAGTTACTCCAGGCCAATTCGCCACCTTAA
>CAZDWP010000152.1:0-5361 GCA_964508985.1 uncultured Herbinix sp.
ATTTCTTAAATCTGAAACAGGCTTAATATTTGGCATAATCATCATCTCCTTATACCATAATTATAGATTATCGCGCTGTAAATATCAAGGCTAATTAACGCGTTAATTTGCAGCATGTTAAAACAATTCATACATTACCATTTCAAACGCACGCCTTTATCATTTTTGCTTACGGTTCCTTTTTGCCATCATTAAAAGCTCCCTTCAGCTAGAGACTCTATTATCTATTTTACTTTTCCACCATGAAAATAACATTCGTATATTTTTTCATCGTGATAAATTATTTCTTCATATCCCTGATACCATTCAAATGTGCCATCAACCTTACAAACATACACATAATCTCCATCCTGAAAATATGAAGGACCGCGATATGGTTTGTCATATGGAACCTCTCTTAATGCTGACTTTAGAAAATCACCGCTAAAATTCTCTCCTATAACTCTTCCACTGTAGTTCATAGCCCAGATTGGAACATGATTTTTCCATACGGCCTCTTCTCCTGAGAAACACTCTCCCCCAAGATAAGTGTCAATATATAGCAAGTCATTCTCCTCATATCTGAAGTCATGTGAAAGCGGTCTTGATGGTGAGCTCTCGGCACCCTTTCCAGCATAAGTTTTATTTTTTGCTTTTAACAGAAATTCTCTCAGTTCATCATTAACATAAGATTTCTGTTCAATTGGCTTTAGCATACAACCATCTTTATCCTTAACCAGATAATCAATTGTTACATTAAACAAGCTACTAAGCGCGATAAGATTAAATATCTCCGGATAGCTTTGTCCGCTTTCCCATTTTGCAATAGCCTGACGTGATACATCCAGTGCTTCTGCCAGCTCCTCCTGTGAATAACCTTTGTTTTTCCTAATAAGTAAAAGTTTTTCTGAGAAAATCATAATTACTACCTCCCTGACGATTATATCTATAATTATATCAGGCCTATATATGCCATTCCATTATCCGTTAGTTGCATTTATGCAACCACTGATATGCAATTCACTATTTGTATATTAAATTACTATCCGATATAAATCAACACAAGTTTGTCACTTTTACTCTATAAAATGTGATAATATGTTATTATAAATATAAACAACCTATTTCTATCTAGTCAGAAATCAGATATAGATGTCAGAGAACATATGGGAGAATATTAAAGGATATGAAAATACAGTATAAAAAGTATAAAAACAGGTTTATTATTATAGGCATTATGGCTGTTCTTGCTGTAATCCTTATGATCACCCTTCCAAAGCTTGAGAAGGAAAGGGATAAATCAAATGAGAATTCAAGCCTAACGCTTGGCAATGCAGTGATAGAAGATACTGGGGCGGCTGAGAATATAACCAAAGAGACTAAAGATGATGCAAATACAGTAGTAGATAAGGGGGATGCTATAAACCCTGCACCTGAAAATGATGAAAGCTCCGCTTATGATGATATGGCGCAAGGAGATGAAGGAGTGACACAGCCCGATGATGCTCCTGGCACTAACTCGTCCGAGCCCATCGTAGAACTGATATATGAAGACAAGGACGACAGGGTTATTACAAAGTCGGGAGTCAACTTAAGAAAGGGTGCCAGGGCAGATGCTGAGATTCTCACTACCTTACAAAAAATTACTCCCCTTAAGCGAACTGGCTTTCACGAGGATTGGACCAGGGTAGAATATCAGGGAACAACCTGCTATATTGCTTCTTATCTCGTTACCGAAAAGACAGAGGAGTCTGTTTCAGAGCAGTCCGAAGGGCAGCTTATTGTTATAGATGCTGGCCACCAGGCTAAGGGTAACTATGAACAGGAACCCATAGGACCAGGTGCTAAAGATACGAAGTCCAAGGTTTCAGCAGGAACTACAGGAGTCAGTACTGGTCTAAAAGAATATAAGCTAAATCTAGCGGTATCCCTTAAGCTAAAAGAAGAGCTACTAAAAAGAGGATATGAAGTCCTTATGATTCGGGAAACGCATGATGTGGATATTCCTAACTCCGAGAGGGCTGCCATAGCCAACGAGGCAGAAGCAGATGCCTTCCTGCGAATCCACGCCAACGGTAGCGATAATACAAAGGTAAACGGAGTAATGACAATCAGCCAGACGAAGTCTAATCCCTATAACGGCAGCTTGTATAAGGTGAATCGCAAGCTATCCGATCATATTGTGGAAAATATTGTGCTACATACAGGAGCAACCAATAAGGGTGTCTGGGAGACGGATTCCATGAGCGGAATCAACTGGTGTAGTGTACCGGTAACAATTGTTGAAATGGGTTATATGTCAAATAAGAAGGAGGACGAGCTGTTAGCAACAGATAGCTATCAGGATAAAATAGTCCAAGGGATTGCAGATGGCCTTGATGCATTTTTTCAAGACGAGTAAAGTCTTGACTTCCTTCTAATTCCAATTGTTCTTTCCTTAGAATCTTATCCATTGATTTTCCTTTAGCTAGCTCATCGATTAGTTGGAATCCTTGTTGATATTCATTCCAAACAACAGCAAATGATGGTTTCTCAAGATTATCAGCCCATACCCGTCCCTTCATACTATCATCTAAAACACAACTAAAATAAATACTACTAATTTCTGTTGAAAGCAACTCAGCCAAACGTCTATTTTTATGAACTATCTCTATCACTTGCCACCCCCCCCATTTTAAAATACTAACATATTGTGACGATGATCTTTTCATGCATTTTCATATATCCATACAAGACCATTTAGTAGCAGTTGCTTCTCAATAAATGGATATAATGTGAGCTACTCTTTGCTTGTATCCAAGTTGATTTTTTACTAAAGCTTATATAATCTTTCATTATATCTTGCCACATTTCTTCTATTTTTGTGGCAAATTCCCTTAAGTTATTACCATATTTCATGCTTTCTTCTATTGCTAATTGTGATGTATGAGTAATAAGAATAATCGGAATATCAGGAAAGCCTTCTTTTTCTTTTAAATTACTAATATTTTCGTCCTTATGTGCCTCAACATATTCATTAAAAGCAGTGATATTCTCGGAAAGTTCTTTTGCAATAATTGCATTAACAGTGTATTGTAATATAATAAAATCATTAATCTAAAAGCCCCATATCTACTATTTCTCAACAGCTGATATGGGGTCTATATTATCTCATATTCAATTTACACCAAAGGTACTAATACATAATTGATAATTGATTATTTATTGTTTAGAACAGCCTGTATGTCCTCAATGAAAACATAGCTATCAATTCCGGTTGTAACAGCCAATTAGGCTTGATATAATAGGCAATAATGCTTCCTACAGATTAACAATAGAATTTGATTTCTTTTTCTTTAAAATGATTTTTCCACTCATCACATATCATAAAATATTGTGCTGAAATAATCTCTAATAATTCATTTAGCTCATTCAACGGTATCCTACTTCCATTATTAGCAACAATACATCCTCCAGATACTGTCATCCAAATCTTAGTTGCAGTGGAGCTTGGCTTTCCTTTTCCTACATGTACATGAATTGGTTCATTATTTTCATTTGACCAGAAAAATACTTTATATCCGCCAACCTGAAACAGACTAGGCAATTTTCATCCCTCCTGTAGCAGCATATTTATATAATAAATGAGCATTGCTATGGAGAAATTTGATAAACTTTTCAATCTCTATATCAGCGAAGCCTTCTCGCTTAATCCATGTATAAGAAGGCAACGAACATCTAGCTACATCAAAACCATCCTCCGTTGGGCGTTCAAAATGAACTTCCACACATTTGACACCATCTTCATCAACTATCTGCGAATGTACAATCTCAGTTTCATCAGCCAAAATCATATATGGATACATCATGGACTCTATACCTCCTTATCAAGATAAACTTATCAATTCAACTCGTAATCTATATACCAATAGTATAACACAAAATTATCATTTTCCATATAAAAAGTAATATATATATTTAGATATAAACAAGACAGAAGTTTTAGACATTATTTTAAGAAATAGTATTAAACCATATATTAGACAACACTTTATATGTTTGAATAATTCATCAATAAGTTCCTCTATGCCACCCAATATAGTAACGTATCTACCGTTTTATAAACATTAGATTAATAATCTGCTCTGTAATTAATACCTGTCTTTGATTCACTTCAATGTCATAACTTTCGATAATCTTTTCATCAATATCACCTGCAACTTGAAGATATTTCTCTGTCCGTTCACTCGGAAATCTGATTTTTGAATCAAATGATTCTATAATTTGAAATCCATGCTTATCAACTAATTCCATGAACTCCGATTTTAAATAGAATTTTACATGCCCATCATCCTTCATCTGCATAAAGGTATCAACAAACCGGATATTATCAATCACATTTGGAGTTGGGTCTGAAATAAACAGAATTCCTCCTGTTTTAAGCACTCTTCTTATTTCTACAAATGTCTTTTCAATATCCGGAAAATGATGCAATGCATACCTGGTAACGACATAATCAAATGAATTATCCTCAAGTGGGAAATTAATTCCATCATAATCTATAAAATGCAAATTACTTAAATCCATTATAGATGCTTTCTCTCTGTTACTTGTCAGTGTACATACTGCTATATCAAGTCCAAACACGCTGCATTCTCCATTTATCTGGGCTATTGGAAATGCCAAAAATCCACCGCCGGTACCCAAATCAAGAATATTGCTATTTGGAATAATATTTAAACAAGTAAGGATTTTCTGTAAATGCTCGGTGTCACCAGTACGCTTTTCCATATAATTATTCTTAGAAAAATCCTCATCGAATCCTTCTTTTGCTTTTTGAATAGTTGTCTGCGTGTCCATAAATCCTCCTGATTCTATCTGCTGTTATAATATAGCGTTCTACTTCATTGTTCTTTTAATTACTTTGTTATATTTTATATAATAGTACATTAAAAAGGGCACACAGACAACCATTAATTTACATCAATCTTAACATTGGTTTAATGTATAGTACTTTTATGAATCAAAAAAGCACCCTACCACTTTTTGATAGAGTGCCCTTATATTTCTTATTCATTATTCAATACAGTCTAACCGAAGTCAAACCATCGATAAACGTTGAAATTTCAACTATTTCCTCTGATTCAGAACCGCCTGTGCTGCCCTCAATGAAAACATAGCTATAAATTTAAGTCATGAATCAGGCTAGAGCTTGATATTTCAGACACTTAATGTTCCTCTGTAAATTCTTCAAAAATCCATACCAAACTTGTGTTCTTGTTATTCATATGGTATAATTTACATAAGCAGTTATCATAACTGCTGGCAATCGTGTATAGGGTGGTTGGCCTTCATTCTACATAGGATGGAGTGTGATGAAATTCAGCGATGCTGAATTGATGA
>CAZDWP010000153.1:0-5352 GCA_964508985.1 uncultured Herbinix sp.
ATGATTACTCTCCTTTATCAAATAACCTGTCAATAATATTATATCCTTTAAGAATAACGTTGCCACTGCATATAGCATCGATCTCATTAAAAAGACAATTATTTTTTTTATTAATTCTACTGTCATAAAGAAGATAAGGGACCGGATCACCAGTATGGGTTCTAAGGTGAATTGGTGTTGGGTGATCAGGCAAAATAAGCAACCTATATTCCTCACCAGAAGCTTCCATTCCCTCTACAACAGGCTTAATCACCTTATGATCCAGATTCTCTATTGCTTTAATTTTGTTTACTATGCTTCCCTGGTGCCCCATCTCGTCAGGAGCTTCAACATGAATATATACAAAATCATAGTTTTCTTTTAGAAGTATGTCTAAAGCAGCACTTGCTTTTCCTTCATAATTAGTATGAAGAGTACCGTTTGCACCAGGTACCGCGATTACCTTCATTCCGGCTCCCACAGCTATACCCTTAAGCAAATCAACAGCTGATATCATAGCGCCCTTTTTATTATTCTTCTTCTCAAAGGAGGATAGAGCAGGCCTTGTACCAGCCCCCCAGAACCATATGGAGTTTGCTTTGTTAAGGCCCTTCTCCTTACGCTGTATATTTAAAGGATGCTCATTAAGAATATCATAGCTTTTAATCATCATCTCTTTTAGTGCTGTATCCTTTGGAAGATACTTCTCTATTATATTACCCAATATATCATGGGGCTCCTTAAGAGGGACAACTTCTCCACTCTGCCATATAGTCAGATGTCGGTAGCTGGTTCCAAGATAATACTTGTAAATATCATTCTCAAGTTCATCTCTTACTGCTTTTAGTAAAATCGCGGCATCCTCTGTGGAGATTTCTCCGGAGCTGTGATCTATAATGGTTTTATTCTCATAGGATTCTTCCTCAGAAAGCGTAACAAGATTACATCTTAGGGCAATGTCTGTGTCCTTCATATCTACCCCTATGCTTAAAGCTTCCAAGGGTGATCTTCCTGTATAATATATCTTTGGATCATATCCTAGTACCGAGAGATTTGCCGTATCGCTTCCTGGTTTCATACCTTGAGGTATGGTATGGGCTAATCCTATTTCTGATTTCTTTGCTAATAAATCTATAGATGGTGTATCAGCCACCATCAGTGGTGTTTTATCGCCAAGTGTGGGGATTAGTTCGTCTGACATTCCATCTCCCAATATTATAATATATTTCACGTCCTTCGCCCTTTCGTATTATAACTTAGAATCTAATTCGAATACTTCCTTTTAACCCTTTAATATGCTCTTTCTTATCCTTCATCTCTTTTTCAGTAATAAGTGGTGTAATAAATGCAATTTCATCCTTAACCACTTCCGGAACCTCTTCTACATCACTAAATAATTTTTTAATATTGGCGAGAGTATCTTCGTTCTTAGTAACACGGATGAAAAATCTATGCTTCACTAAATCGATATCAATCAACTCAAGCTTCTTACTGCTCCAGATTGTCCAGATGTTTCTATTAAGATGCTTTGCGGCATCTACCACATCGGCAACGACTGCACTGGCGGTAGGGAGCTTGCCCGCCCCGCTTCCGTAAAACATTACATCACCTATAACATTTCCACGAACATATATGCCATTAAATACATCATTTACACTGTATAAGGGGTGGTTTGCCCTAATCATCATTGGAGCTACCATAGCATATACTTTTTTATCATCCTCACGGATGCTGGAAGCAAAAAGCTTAATCCTTGCGTTAAGAGCCTTCGCATACATGATGTCCACATCGGTAATATCCGAAATACCCTCTGTATAAATGTCTTCAAAATCCACCTGCATACCGTAAGCTAAGGATGATAAAATAGCTATCTTTCTACAGGCATCATGACCATCCACGTCTGCTGTCGGATTCCTCTCGGCATATCCTAAGTCTTGGGCCTCTTTTAATGCATCTTCAAAAGCTATACCCTCATCACCCATTTTGGTTAGTATATAATTAGTGGTGCCATTTAGTATACCTGTAATCTCCACGATTTCATCTGCCGTAAGAGAATTATTAAGGGGACGAATTATAGGTATTCCACCTCCTACACTTGCCTCAAATAAGAAGTTTAATTCTCTAGCTTTAGCAATATCAAGGAGCTCTGCTCCGTGCTTAGCTACCATTTCTTTGTTAGAGGTAATAACACTTTTTCCTTTAAGAAGCGCTTGCTTAGCAAATGAATAGGCTGGATTAATTCCGCCCATAACCTCAACTACTATTTTTACTTCTGGATCATCTAATATTATGTTCACATCATGAACAAGAATATCCATTATAGGATCACCCGGAAATTCTCTGATATCCAAAATATATTTTATATTAATCTCATCTCCAGCTCTTTTTCTAATGCTATCACCGTTTGTCTTTAGAACCTCTACTACGCCTGATCCGATTGTGCCATATCCTAGGACTGCTATATTAATCATGATTATCCTCCATTCTTACTTCAAGTACTTATTCCCTGGCTAAAGTTTTAACATAATGGATGCCTTCAAGCCCTTCAATGGTATCAAGCATTATGGAAATGCTTTCCGTCTGGGGCAATATCTCTACACTTAAGGTTAACATGGCAATTTTGTTAACAGGAATAGTCTGATGTATTGTCAGAATATTAGCCTGCGAACTTGCCACAAGATTCAAAACTCTAGACAATAGGCCGGGGGTGTCATCCATTTGAATCATAAATGTAATCGTCTTTCCTCTTGTATGTTCATAGAAGGGGAATATATCATCACGATATTTATAGAAAGAGCTTCTACTTATTTGTACGGCATCTGTTGCTTCCTGCACAGTCATAACCCGTTCCGAATCAATAAGTCTTTTTGCTTCTACAACCTTTAATAGCACCTCAGGTACAGCTTTCTTCTTAACAATATAATATTGCTCTTCTTTCACTCTAAAACACCTCCCAAAGTCACTCCTACCCCTAATGTATGCATCACAAATACAATTGTCTTTCTAAGAAAGAAATTTTATCATATATTTATTCATAATGCAATACTCAAATCACACTTGCCAGATAAAAAAACAAACTTTGTGACTTATGCTTTACTAAATCTTATAAATATAAAAAAGATTGTATAAAAACAACAACCCTATAACATCATGTTATAGGATTATATGTGAATTATAATATTTTTGATAAAAATTCCTGTAGTCTAGGATGCTTTGGATTATCAAAGAATTCATCAGGGGAGTTTTGTTCCACAATCTTTCCCTCATCTATAAAAAGAACCCTTGTAGCCACCTTTTTTGCAAATCTCATCTCATGGGTTACCACTACCATGGTCATGCCTTCATCTGCCAAGCTTGCCATAAGGTCCAGCACCTCTCCAACCATTTCTGGATCAAGGGCTGATGTAGGTTCATCAAACAGCATCACATCAGGTCCCATTGCCAAAGCACGTATTATTGCAATACGCTGCTTTTGTCCTCCTGATAATTTATTCGGATAAGCGTTGGCTTTTTCTGTTAGCCCGATTCGACCTAATAGCTCCATGGCCTTGTCATTAGCTTCACTTTTTGTCATAATCCCCAGTTGAATTGGTGCGAGGGTTATGTTCTCTAGTACACTAAGATGGGGAAATAAATTGAACTGTTGAAAAACCATGCCCATCTTCTGTCTAACCTGATTAATATTCACATTTTTATCTGTTATATTTTTATCCTCAAACCATATCTCGCCCTCGGTCGGCTCCTCTAAGAGATTTAGACAACGTAAAAATGTTGATTTGCCGGATCCGGAGGGTCCAATTACAACAACCTTCTCACCTTTTTCAATCGTCTCATTAATACCATCTAATACGACATTTTCTCCAAAGGCCTTTTTTAGATTCTTAGTTGTTATCACTCCTAGCAAGCCTCCTTTCGAATACGGACATAAGCCTGGATAGACCCATAACTATAACCAAATAAAATAAGGCCGCTATTATAAGAGGAGGCAATATGTCCCAGGTTCTTGATCCGATATATTGAGCCGCTTTAGTAAGCTCAGTAATTGCTATCATACTGGCGACAGAGGTTTCTTTTATTAGTACAATAAATTCGTTACCCAACGCGGGAAGTATGTTCTTAATAGCCTGAGGAAGAATTATCTTTACCATGGTTTGTATATAATTCATCCCGAGAGAGCGTCCTGCCTCCATCTGCCCTCTGTCGATAGACTCAATTCCTGCGCGAATAATTTCTGCCACATAAGCACCAGAGTTTATTCCAAAGCAGACAGATCCAATGATTATTTCATTGGAATTCCTTGATGTAAATATTAGATTATATATTATAAGAAGCTGTACCATCAGTGGTGTACCCCTTATAACATTGATATATACATTACATATAGATGAAAGCCACTTAATCCTATAGTTGGTAGCCGTCACCTTAAATACCGCTACAAGAACACCGATTAGTATTCCTAATATAATTGCAAAAAAAGATATTAGTAGTGTTAGCTTAAGTCCCTGCAGATAAGCAAGATATCTCTGGTCTGGAACTATCGCATTATAAAACGACATATATATGCCCTTCGCCCAGTCAGCTATGGCCGATGGAATTCTATTAAACCATGAACCTGATAAATACAATTTACTTCCTCCCTTCTATAAATATTTTATAAATATATACTATTCTTAAATTAATATGGGGCTGCGCTAGTAACACAGCCCCTATAACATTTAATGTTATCTTGCAGTCCTTCTAATCCTGTTTTTTTGTATGATTAGCAGTAAATTCTTCAATCTTTCCATCTGCCTTTAGCTGCTCGATTACAGTATTGATATCCTCAAGCAAATCCTTATTACCCTTCTTTACTGCAATAGCATATTTATCCTCGAATAATACTCCGTCTAGAATTATAAGCTCGGAATTGGTGGCAACCATATCCTCAGCTGGAAACTGATCCATTACTATGCAGTCAATCTTGCCATTCTTTAGATCCTCAGCTGCCTGACCAAACTTACTATATCTTTTTATTTCCTTAGCAGATAGATTATCTTCTACCCAAAAATCTGCAATATTTCCCTGTTGTACGCCGATAATCTTATTATCCAAATCATCTACGCTTTCTACTCTTGGATTCTCTTTATTAACGACAACAACCTCGGTTGAATCTACATAGTCAGTAGAAAAATCCATTACCTCTAAACGGTCCTCATCTACAGATACACCTGCTGCTACAAAATCTACGGTACCGTTCTGTACAGCAAGAAGAGCTCCATCAAATTCCATATTCTTGATTTCAAGCTCTTTACCAAGATGGTCTGCAATAGCCTGCGCAATATCCATATCTATTCCGACAACATCATTACCCTTCATATACTCATAGGGTGCAAA
>CAZDWP010000154.1:0-5341 GCA_964508985.1 uncultured Herbinix sp.
GTATCATAGCTGGTGTTGCTTATGGAATACTGGACTTTATACTTAAGCCCTATGCTATAACACTTATACAGCCACTGCTTGATTATCCCATAGCCTTCGGCTGTCTAGGGCTTGCAGG
The DNA here is from genome assembly GCA_964508985.1 of uncultured Herbinix sp. Lineage (GTDB taxonomy): Bacteria > Bacillota > Clostridia > Lachnospirales > Lachnospiraceae > Mobilitalea. The sequence continues at coordinate 119 of CAZDWP010000154.1, forward strand.
TGTGTTCTCCAAATCAAAGTATGGAATAATCAAGGGTTACCTCTTAGGTGTTACAGGAAGATATATCTGCCATGTAGTAACGGGAATTGTTTATTTTTATGAGTATGCTGGTGGTAAAAATGTAGCTGTGTATTCTCTAACTTATAATGCATCCTACATTGTCCCGGAAGCGATACTTACATTATTAATTCTTATGATTCCAGCTGTAAGACAAGCACTTGGAGAGGTTAAGAAAATGGCATTTTAACCCTCAGCCATTCTAGTTACGGCTACATATATACCTGATATTTTATACCAGGTAGGAAAGTCTACAATTCCGGTTGCGGGCAGGTTGAATATACTTTGAAAGGTTCTTACCGCTTCTGCGGTCTGTTCGTTGTATTGACCTGTTACCGCAACCCTTGGAATTTGACTATAAGCATTTCCTATGGCATTTAGCTGTTCCTGAATCATTCTTACATTATCCCCACTTGCCCCGATATTCAGATTCTGACCCGGCCAGGAGGCGGGAACACCGGAGACTTGTGGTGCAGTATTAATAAATATTGAGCTTCCATAAAAATGCCTCAGAATGCTGATTGCATCATAGCCCTGGTCTCCTAAATCCTTTGAGCCCCATTGAGTCATCCAATTAGGGCATTGAACTCTATTACCATCACAATACTGAGTAAGGATAGGTTGCCTTATATTAGGTCGGGAAAGATAATTTACGAATAAGGAATCTACTGTAATACTTATATTATTAAATATATTTCGTCCAGGTATCCACTTATGGTCAAATGCTGTAGAAGATGTAACAGTAAAGTTAAAGCCTTGATTACGATACCATTCGGTAAACACTCTGTTTAAAGTAAATGATAGTATAGCTAGAACGTTTGCTTGAATAGTTGACTCAGGCCAGGTGGCATATATTTCACTAGAAGCAACATTCTTAATATAATCCCTGAATCGGACATAATGGTTGGCTGCTGAAGCATCTGTCGGAGGTCCATCATGGACTATGACAAACTCTGGAATTACGACTCTACTTAATACTATCTCGCCTGTTTCTGCCGCTAAATTAATCTCCGGTTCAGCAATCTTAGGAGGAAAATCTCCCCACAATGTATGGGGTGCGATAACATATAAAGAACCCTCTGCGTTCGGATCGTCTGATTCTCTCATGGTTGCATCTTGAAGAGCAGTAACATCAGCTAACACCTGCATATCGGAAATACTTACGGAAGTATAGTCAGGCTGCATACAAAAGATATTATATTCTGAATAGGGCTGTACTACTGATGATGGTTCAAGACTATAGTCAATCGATGGAGCAGGAAGCTCAATTTCAGGGGTAAGCCCTGAAATATCTGTTGTCAATTCTTCTAAAACCTCAGTTGGTTGGGAAGGTGATGATATTTTGACTGTCGCTCCTTCGACGGGGGCCATATTCGGCGTAACGCAGTGTATCTGCAACCTACCAAAGGACTGAGTTCCAACCTCTGTTGGATATACTTTTATATCTTTATCTTTCTTAATTGAATTACTACTTAATATGCTATTATTCATAGTTAACCTCATAAATTCACTCAATAATAGAATATGATAATAAATTAATTTGGTACCTGGTACAGTACCAGGTACCGTTGTAATAAAAAATGGCAACTAGCCATATGATAGGGATAGTTGCCATTTTATATTGATAGAAAGCATAATGATTATCTCTTTGGTACTATTTCAAGCCAATAGCCATCAGGATCATTAATGAAGTAAATACCCATTCCCGGATTATCATAACAGATGCATCCCATTTCTTTATGTTTCTTATAGGCATCCTCATAATTATCTGTAATAAATGCGAGATGGAATTCATTATCTCCGAGATTGTATGGCTTGTCCCAGTCTCTTAACCAGGTTAATTCCAGCTGATGCTCTGAAGAACCATCACTTAGGAATGCAAGAATAAAATCACCTGAATCAGAAACCTTACGACGAATTTCTTCCAGTCCCAGTGCTTTTTTATAGAATTCCAAAGATTTATCAAGGTCTCTCACGTTAAAGTTATTGTGTGCAAATTTGAAGCTCATATCGCCTACCTCCTTCTTGTAATGATTAATGTATTGAATAGGACGAACTTTCCTAGTAAATAAAAAAGCCTGTCGTATAAACAGGCTTTTATGCTTATCTTTTAATTGGGCTTCCGAATATATATAATGAGCTTAACTGTACTTCAGATAATATTTGCAATCTCTCATCATACTTTTGCCTTAATTCTGATAATTGAAATTTAGAATTCAAATTACTATCAAGTGATTCTATAAGCGAAGGCCCATTCTGTGTAGTTGTAGTAGATGAAGCTAAAGCTTCTTCTACTTCCTGTGAAGTGTTTGCAGCGGCTGTTGGCGTAGGTGTTGGTACTTTAGTGACTGTATCCAGTGATTTAGCTACATCATCATTATCCGCTTTTATGGCTGTATCCGTTACAGGGACATTTTGAGTATATTGTGCTTCATATAGGGCTGATGTTAAGGCAACATTAGATGCTATATCCTTTTCACTATAATACTCGTTTATAATTTCAAGCAGAGTATTTGACAATTCATCCTCAGGTATATCATTTAATTCAGGATGAAGAGCAAAATATTCAATTAATAGCGGTATATCCTCCGGTTTGGCTACAATAACATTACAAGGTGAAGATTTTTGACTACCATCCGGATTTGTAGCATCGATTTTAGCTTCTACAGTAGTCATTCCAAGTCTCTTACCCGTAACACGACCACCTGGGCTAACAGTAGCAATCGAGGAATCTCTACTTAAGAACTTAACCGATTCAACAGTATTTATCGGTTTAATTATAGTCTCTAATTGTATGCTTTGATCTACCTCTAATATCGTCCTAGAGCGGGTCAATTTAACGCTAAAAGCAGGAGGACCAATTGTAATATCACAGGTAAGTGGTGTAGTACTAAGACCTCGTCTTACTGTGGCTGTAATTGTAGTTGAGCCTACTTTAATTCCTGTTATGGTACCATCTTCGCTAACAGAAGCAATATCAGAATCAGCGGACTTAAAACTAACCTTAGCATCTTTATCAAGATTATAAACTCTCAGGGTAAATGATTTACCATTTGCTAAAGTAATAGCTCTAAGGTTGAGCCGGGCTTCGTTATTTTTCTCCTTTTCAATTTCTGATGCCCGAGCTATACTAACATGTGTCGGTATAATTTGTGGCAAAAAGGTAAAGAAAAGAAGTAGTCCAAGGAAAAATAAGCATTTAATTATATATTTCTTTTTCAAGGCACTTCCTCCAGTTTATGGAAATACTATGTCACATCCTATTTATTCTAACAATACTTTACCATCTGAATTTGTCAGAATGGTGTCATATTAGATTTATATTTGAATAAATTGTTAAGTTAATATAAAATTGGAAGTAAGTGTAAAGATAATAAAGTTTTACTACTTGTTTTTCGATACATAGTTAATATATAATAATATCGTATGCAAAGCATACTTAAACGTTTATTAATAGAATTAGTTTTTCAACTTTTAAAATATATATACATAGCGGTTGGAATGGTAACTAAAGAAAAAGTAGAGATATAATAAAGGAGGTAATCATTATGCAACATATCCTAATCGCGGACGATAATCGTGATATTACCGATATTTTATCGACCTATTCCAAAATGGAAGGTTTTGAACCTTTAGTAGCCTCAGACGGTGAGGAAGCCATCCGGTTATTTAATAAATATAACCCTGATGTGGTATTATTGGATGTCATGATGCCAAAGGAAGACGGATATGAGGTATGTAGACAGATAAGAAGTGAATCAAATGTACCTGTAATTCTTATAACTGCCAGAGGAGAGGACTTTGACAAGATTATGGGCCTTGATATTGGTGCAGACGATTACATAGTAAAGCCATTTAGTCCCAGAGAGGTTATGGCTAGAGTAAGGGCAGTGCTTCGGAGGATGACTAAGACAACTAAAGAAAATCCTTCAGATAATACTATTATTATAAGTAATTTAGAAATTAATTTAGAGGAATATACCTTACATATTGGAGGGAAGAAAATACCTCTTACCAAAAAAGAAATTGAAACGATGTGGACATTGGCTTCAAATCCGAATAAGGTATTTACAAGAGATAACCTATTGGATAGCCTTTGGGGATTTGATTATTTTGGTGATAGCAGAACGGTGGATTCTCATATAAAAAGACTTCGAGCTAAGCTAGATGTTGTGGATCATCTTGACTGGACAATCAAGACTATCTGGGGTGTAGGGTACAAATTCGAAATGCTAGAGGATTAGGAAATAATCCTATGAGATGAAGGAGCTTATTAACTATGGCAAAAGAAAACAAGGTTCGTGTTTATAACCGCCTGTTTTTCAAGCTTTATTTGAATTATGCAGTGATGCTTCTAATGACTGCGGTCTTGATTTGTCTTATTTTTATTCAGTTGTACAAGAATACAACTATGAATAATGAACGTGAGAAATTAAAGGATCAGGCAACAAACAGCTCTGAGATGATTACAACTAAATTTATAAACACGCAAAATTACAGCGAGTTTTTAGATTATATTAATACTCAACAAAAGACGATGGGTTCAGATGTCTGGACTATATCAAATCCATACGCAAGTATGCCAATGGACTTAAGATTAGAAACAAACTCCTTAGAGGAGATTTCTGACGGCTATAAAGAGTACGTAGATCTAGTAGAGAGTGCTTTTCAAAACACAACAAAATACTCTGTTGCCGACGATAAGATATATCAGATGCAGATTTTAACAGTAGCTGTTCCCATATATGGAGCTAACCGAGAGGTGGTTGGAGCATTGCTGTCAAAAGCTCCTATTAAGGGTTTAACTGATATTATTGATGACAGTTTGTCATTGATTGTTGTCAGCAGTGTGGTTGCTTTGGCAATTTCATTTATAGTGATTATTGTATTTGCTACGGAGCTTTCAATACCAATATCTAGGATGCGTTCGACTGCTTTATCACTGGCGGCAGGAAATTATCATTCAAAGACAGGAATTAAGCGTAACGATGAGCTTGGTGACTTGGCAAAGACTGTGGATACTCTGTCAGAAAAGCTGCTGGAAAATGATATACAAAGAAAAAACTTAGATCAAATGAGATTGGATTTCTTTGCAAATGTTTCCCATGAGCTAAGGACCCCAATTACGGTTTTAAGAGCATATACAGAGTCTTTGATTGATGGAGT
>CAZDWP010000155.1:0-1156 GCA_964508985.1 uncultured Herbinix sp.
ACAATCAATGCAGAATTAATAGAGCGAGTGGAAGAACTACCTGACACAGTCATTAAATTAACAACCGGAAATAAAATTATTGTAAAAGAAAGTAGACAAGAGATAAAAAATTTAGTAATATTATACAAAAAAGAGATATTATGCAGAGATTTGTAAAGAATGCTTTATATAAAAGATATATTTCTGATGACAAATTTACATAGGATGGAAGGTGGCAGGTTTGGATTTAGCGTCCATTATTGGATTGGTTTTGTGTGCAGTAGTTGTTATGTTTGGTATTGTGTTCGGGCAGGATATATCTGTTTTAGGAAATTTCGTTCATCCACCATCAATTTTGATTACACTTGGTGGTGCCTTTTGCAGTGTACTAATAATGTCACCGAGCTTGAAAGAATACCTAAATTATCTTAAAAGCTTTTCATTAATTTTGAAGGTTCACATTACTAATGAAGAGGAGACTATAAAACAAATTATTTCTCTATCTAACGTAGCCAGGAAGGAAGGACTACTGGCTCTTGAGGAGGCTGCTAATGGAATAGATGATGAATTTCTAAAAAAGGGAGTTCTTCTAATAGTAGACGGCACTGATCCCGAGCTGGTAAGAAGTATCCTGGAGACAGAGCTAAACTGTATAGAGGACAGACACTCCAACGTGGTTGGCTTTTGGAATTCATTGGCCGCAATGGGACCGGCTTGGGGTATGATAGGTACTCTAATAGGACTAATTAATATGCTGCAAAAAATGGATGATGCAAAGGCAATTGGTCCTGCAATGGCTGTCGCACTAATTACTACTTTTTATGGAGCTGTTTTGGCCAACTGGATATGTATTCCTATAGCTACAAAATTAAAAGCCAAAAACTCCAATGAAGTAATGGTAAAGGAATTAATGGTTGAAGGTCTACTTTCAATTCAAGCAGGTGAGAATCCAAGAGTTATAGAAGAGAAACTAAAATCATTCCTTTCTCCTACACGTAGGGAGGCTCTAAAAGCAGAAAGCGGTGAAGATATTGGCTAGAAAGAAAAGGGAAGAAGCTCCTTCAGGAGGTAATGCTCCATGGTTGAATACCTTTGCAGACCTAATGAATCTTTTGCTCTGCTTTTTTGTAATGCTTTTTGCTGCATCTGAAGTAGACGCGAATAAATTTCAGGAAAT
>CAZDWP010000155.1:1256-4939 GCA_964508985.1 uncultured Herbinix sp.
TTTTTGTAATGCTTTTTGCTGCATCTGAAGTAGACGCGAATAAATTTCAGGAAATAGCCATATCTATGTCAAATTCCATTGGTATATTTGATGGCGGTGGAAAGGCATTTGGTGAAGGTCCACTTATATCTTCTGGAATGTCACAGCTCAATAATCTTGATCAATATACCACAAATATGGGTAAACAGGGCCATGATACTGAGATAGAAAATGAAGGCAAATACGATCCCACAACCCAAGAGAATACAGAGGATATGGATTTTCAGGGTAGTCTTGGTGAGGCATATGAAATGATGCAGGAAGAAATGGAGAAAATCTCAGAGGAGATGTTTGGTACTTTAGAAAAACTAACTGTTGACTATAATCTGGGTGATTATGTAGAGCTAAGTATCGATCCGGACTTTAGATACATACAGCTGTCTATGAAAGGCTCAATTCTATTTAACTCAGGTAAAGCTGATATCATTACTGACGCAAGGCCAATTCTTTCTAAGATTGGAGACATATTAAGCGAGTTTGAAGGATATACCATTGAGATAATTGGGCACACAGATAATGTACCTATGACAAGTCCAACCTTCAAGGATAATAACTGGCTGTCTTCTGCAAGGGCGCTAAATGCAGCTGAATTCTTGATAGAGAACAATAAGCTTAATCCACAGAATGTGAAGTACTCAGGAAGAGGAGAGTATGAGCCTATAGCTGATAACAATACTTCAGATGGACGATCTAAAAACAGGAGAATTGAGATTAGAATATTCAATGAGTATAGTGGAAGATAGGGCAAATGCCTTAATATAAAGAAGAATAAATCGAAAAAGGGGAGTCCTTAGAATGAGAAAGAATATTTTAACAATTATCATACTTGCGATGTGCTTAATTAATATTGTACTTTCAGCCATCCTGATATTCGTAATGGTACCGAATGCCAACAAATCAACAGCTCTTGTAAATAAAGTGGCGCAAATAATTGATTTAGAGTTAGAATCACCTGACGATGCCATAGCTAATATTGCAGTATCAGATATCGAGACCCATTTGATAGAAGAAAAACTTACCTGCTTGCTGGCAAAGAGTGATGATGAGGATCATTATGCAGTACTATATCTGTCCTTATCCGTGAATAAGACTCATGATGATTATCTGGATCTACAGCCATATATTGGACAATATGAAAACGATATGAAGGAAATTGTTACTGATGAGTTTGCTAAGTATACTATAGATGAAGCAAGATTAATGAAAGACAAAATCAAAGATCAGGTTAAAGTCCGTATACAGGAGCTTTTTAAATCCGATTTTGTGATAAATATATCCTTTGGAAATATATTGTTTCAGTAAAAATATTGATGATTTATTGAATAATTTGTGTTATCATGGGTTTAGAATGCAAGGAGGAAGTCATGAGTGATGTATTATCCCAAAATGAGATAGATAATCTGCTTGCAGCGATAAGTAGCGGGGAACTCGATGCTGATGAGTTTAAGCAAACGAATGAAAAGCATATCAAGAATTATGATTTTGCTAGGCCTTCTAAGTTTTCGAAGGAACACCTGCGAACACTTAATATAATATTTGAACACTACGGAAGATTATTAGCCACCAATCTTCCGGCTTATTTACGCAAGAACGTTCAAGTAGAGGTTATCAATTCTGAGGCCGTTACATATTCGGAGTTTACTAATGCCCTATCAAATCCCGTTTTACTAGGGGTTATAGATTTCGCTCCATTAGACGGACAGATTATAATTGAACTGGCAGATAATCTTGGATATGCCGTTGTAGACAGGATGCTGGGAGGCGGAGGATATCCCTTGGAAAAGGTTAGAGATTTTTCGGAGATTGAGCTTTCTATTATCGAAAGAATATTTAATGTCTGTACGAACCTACTTCGTGAGCCATGGGCAAATGTTATTGAGATAGAGCCTAGGCTTATGCGAATTGAGACTAATTCACAATTTGCACAGATAATTTCGCCAAGTGAAATGATTTCCATTATTACCTTGAATATTAGAATCGGTAATATAGAGGGAATGATGAATATATGCTTGCCTTATGTGTGTTTGGAACAGGTAATCGATAAGCTGAACACTAAATACTGGTATTCGACCATGCAGTCGAGAGATGATAAATCCTATAATGATCTTATAGAAATTGCTATATCAAGGGCCAGGGTACCGCTTAGGGCTGTACTAGGAAAAAGCACAATATCAGTCAATGACTTTATGAATATGCAACGAGGCGATATTATTAAACTGAATTCGAAAGTAGACGATGAATTAAATGTATATGTTGGAAATTTGAATAAATTTACCGCACTGCCCGGAGCCTCGGCAGGCACATATGCGGTTAAGATTTCATCAATTATTCGAGGAGAGGAGTAACAGTATGGATGGAATGTTGTCCCAAGAAGAGATAAATGCTCTACTGAATGGTTTGGAGCCCGATGATGGGGATGCAGATGATACAAATTATTTGACAGATGCAGAGAAGGATGCAGTAGGTGAGATATCAAATATCAGTATGGGAACAGCCGCAACAACTCTGTTTTCCTTAGTAAATCAAAAAGTAGTGATTACAACCCCTGTTGTAGAATATGCCACTTGGAAGGATATAGCTAGTAGCTATGATAAACCCTGTGTTTTTATACAGATTTATTATGAAGATGGGCTAGACGGCAACAATATATTGATTTTAAGAGAAAAAGATGTTAAGGTCATTACTGATCTTATGATGGGTGGTGACGGTACTAATACGGAGGGCGAGTTATCAGACCTTCACCTAAGCGCTATAAGCGAAGCGATGAACCAGATGATGGGGTCCGCTGCTACCTCGGTTTCTTCTATGTTGGAAACCAGAGTAGTTATTTCACCTCCTACAGCCACCAAGGTGGATCTGGATGATAGAATAAGTGGTGGAGAAATTGCGGATTTCTTGAAGGGAAAATTCGTCAAGGTGTCCTTTAATATGGTCATAGGAGATTTGGTAGATAGTGTACTGATGCAGCTTTATCCATTTGAGTTTGCAAAAAATCTTTACAAGGAATTTATGGCAGTTAATTCTATGGAGAGTGAGATACCTCCCAAGCCTCAGAGTCCTAAGCCTAAAAGCGAACCTAAAGCAACACAGGCGCAGGATTCATATGAGCAAGCAAATATTCCGATGGGAAATATGCCAATTAACAATATGGCCGGAATGATGCCAAATGGTGCACCTTATATGAACCAACAACCTGCTTATATGCCCACATTTCAAGATGTAAATATACAGCCGGCACAGTTTGCACCATTTTCGCAAATGGCACAGCAAATGGTACCGCCTGAGAATATAGATTTACTTATGGATGTACCACTTGAGGTTACAGTAGAGTTAGGTAGGACAAGCAAGTCAATAAAGGATATTTTAGATTTTGCACCAGGAACGATAATCGAGTTGAATAGACTAGCAGGAGAGCCAATTGATGTTCTAGTCAACGGTAAATTCGTTGCCAAGGGTGAAGTGGTGGTCATGGAAGAAGCCTTTGGCATCAGAGTTACTGAGATTACTAAGCAAAGGCAGTAAAATAATACATTATGATAGGAGAATTAAAATGGCGAAGAATATTTTAATTTGTGATGATGCAGCGTTTATGAGGATGATGATCAAAGATATATTGGTCAAGAATGGTTATAACATTGTAGGAG
>CAZDWP010000155.1:4949-5324 GCA_964508985.1 uncultured Herbinix sp.
GGCTATTGATAAATATGCTGAAACCAAACCAGACTTAGTTATGATGGATATTACCATGCCTGAAATGGATGGAATTCAGGCATTAAAGAAGATAAAGGCACTTGATCCTGCGGCGAACGTTATCATGTGTTCGGCTATGGGTCAGCAGGCTATGGTTATTGAATCCATCCAATCAGGAGCTAAGGATTTTATTGTTAAGCCATTCCAAGCTGATAGAGTTTTGGAGGCTGTGAAGAAAGCAGTAGGTTAAACAAGGATGTCTATGAAAACTACTTACATATTACTAAATACATTTGAAGAGAAAATTGTAGATGGAGTGAACAATGCAAAAAGTGAGGCTACTCCTGAAAGCTTTTCCACAACAAATAATGTATT
>CAZDWP010000156.1:0-5316 GCA_964508985.1 uncultured Herbinix sp.
CCCACGCTTATACTACATAATAATGATCTTATAGATTTAGGTAATAGATATGTTCGGGTGATTCACACGCCAGGTCATTCTCCAGGACATATTTGTCTATATGAGAAAGAAAGAGGATATCTTTATACTGGAGATTTAGTATATGAAGGATGCTTATATGCCTTTTTTCCCAGCACAGACCCTTATGAATTTATGATGTCGATAAAAAGAGTGAAAGAACTAGAAATTAAAAGGATACTTCCGGGACATCATAGCATTAATATCAACAAAGATATCATAGAGAAGATTGATAAAGCATTTACTGATATTTATAATGCTGGAAAGCTCACACATGGGAGAGGGATTTATAATCATGGCAGTTTTAGTATTTATATTTAAAATCCTAACCAGAAAAAATTGATCATATTATAAAGCAAGAGTATTCATAGCAAAAAAACAGTAATTAATTATTTGAGGGAGGGGAACATTATGCTAGAAATACCTGAAAGCTATGTTTTGGCAAATCAATTGAATAACACAATTAGAGGTAAAATCATCAGCTATGTTAAGGCAAATCAATCGCCTCACTCCTTTGCTTGGTATCATGGTAAGCCTGAGGATTATGATGAATTGCTCTCTGGTAAGACAATAGGTAAATCCAATCCGATATCAGGAATGCTTGAAATAGAGGTTGAGGACTGTCGCATAGTCTTTACGGATGGAGTCACACCCCGCTATTATGACGACTTGACGAAGCTTCCTAAGAAGCATCAGCTTTATATTGAATTTGATGATGATACGGCCTTGGTATGTACTGTACAGATGTATGGCGGAATGTGGGCATTTCATGAAGGTGACTTAGATAATATGTATTATTTTGGTGCCAAGACAAAACCATCACCGCTTTCTGATAGATTTGACAGAGAGTACTTTCAATCATTACGTAAGGAAGGTACTGATAAGCTATCTGCTAAAGCTTTTTTGGCTACTGAGCAACGTATACCTGGTCTAGGTAACGGCGCATTACAGGACATTCTATATATATCTGGGATTCATCCCAAGAGAAAGATGGCTAATGTATCTGATGATGAGTATAACATGCTATTCGATAGCATAAGGGACACACTTAGAAGCATGGCAGACCAAGGAGGAAGAGATACTGAGAAGGATCTTTTTGGAAATCCTGGTGGCTATCAGACCTACCTTAGTAAAAAGACAGCATTTACTCCTTGTGTGAAGTGCGGATATGAATTACACAAGGGCAGTTATATGGGAGGGACCATATATTACTGTGAGCATTGCCAATCTTAATTCTCAGCATCTGGTATCGTTTGGAGATATTGTAATGGTTATGATGAACCCAACTGAAAATGTATTCCCTTTTCTCCATCTATAGTTCCAGATAATGATCTGGCGCTTGAGACAATTCCAAGATGAAAAGGTTTATTTAACCATTGATTTGATCTAAATTATATTTCGATTTTCTTTTAGAATAGGAAAGGTATATACTTAATTAGAATATGTTTACTACTTAATACAGATTTTAGTTGATAGGGAACTTATGTTCTGATATAATGATTTTATTGTAGAGTAGAATGAAAAACACTATAGTGGGAGGCAGTATAAGATGAAGAAAGCTTTATTGGTTATTGATGTTACATAATCTACAAATTGCTCAGGAGCCATTGCTCGGGAGCCTGGTTAATGAATGAATTATTAGAATAATGATGGAACTTTAGGGGAACAGCGATATAATGGGAGGGAAATGAATGGATAAGGAGAATACAGTACAAAAAGGACTTGAGCTAATTAAGAGCTCAAAAATTGCTATGATTGGAACATTGGACGATGATGGGTATCCTAACATTAAGGCTATGCTTAATTTAGTAAGTGATGGAATGAATACTATCTGGTTTAGTACGAATACATCATCGAAAAGAGTTACTCAGATTAAGAAAAATATGAAAGCCAGTGTTTATTTTGTCGATCAAGATCGCTTTAAGGGTCTGTTGCTGGTCGGTGAAATGGAAGTAGCGAATGATGAGGAATCCAGAAAGAAATTATGGTTTGAAGGATCTGAAAGATACTATCCATTAGGGATAAATGATCCTGACTATAGTGTACTAAGATTCACAGCAAAGAAAGGTAATTACTATCATGGTCTACAGAATGTAAGTTTTGATATTGAGTAATATTTACGTGAGAGAAAATTATTAAGAGGAAATGGGGTTGCTATGTCATGAAGTATACTGGTATTGTTATAGAGGAAAGCTTAGACGACAATAGAATTATTAATAATTATGAAATTAAGAAAGTATGCATTACTGGTCACGAAAAACTACAAGATCGATGGCATATGTATGAAATGCTTGTATCAAATGATGATATTAATGAACTATCAAGACATATACTTAAAGGTTGGTATATGCATTTTTGGAAGGATAGAGAGATTCTTGCTATTTTTGAGGGCAAACAGTTTAAATTTAACTATGATAATAAAGAGACTTGGAAAGAAGTATTGGATTGGGGTAGATATTTGGGAATACCTGAGGAGCAATTGGATTTTCCCATTAAAGGATTATAAAATGTATTATAGTGTATAGAGTAGTGAACATATAAAGAGCATATCTAGGAGGTAATTATGGGTTTTACAGAGATATTTGACTATGTTATTCTTGGGTTAGGAGCCATATTAACATTATATGGTTTAGCTGTATTGATAGTAAGAAAACCATCACTTACTATGGATTATAACTGGAAGCAAGTGAAGGAAGAGGATATTAGGAAATTTATTACAGCATATGGGTTAGCGTACAGCTTGATGGGTGTTTTTATGATCCTGTTGGCAATATCCCGGTTTGTCTTTGAAGGTAGATATAAGGGTATAGTATTTATATTGTACCTTGTCGCATATCTTATATTTATGTTTGTGACTAGAAGGATTCGCAGAAGGTTTACGGATGATGACTGATTGAATTGTATAGGTAAATTGTTATAGGGACTTATAAACTGCATGCTTAATCTTATAGGCAGCTTTATAAAAATGGAGGTATTGTTATGATGGGGTTTTCAATAGGAGCTTTAGTATTAATTTTTGTACAGGTGTTCATGTTAGCACTAATGGTACTTGCTGCTTATGCACTCATACTTGCGATAATAGCATTGCAGATTTATATAAGAAAGAACAGGAATCTCTAAATAAAGTATTGGATGTGTAAATGAATCTAGGGAAGCTCTGGCAGACCTGTACTTAACACTTATGAATGTTACTAGAGATATGATAAACTCAAAAATATTTTAGAATATCAGGGATTTTATGTGGTCTTTTCATATCAATCTGCAGACTTCGGTTCAATATGGGAGTTTGATATCAGAGGGCATTAAGGTTCATATGCCTAAGCGGTATAAATAAATAATGCTAAGGAGATGTCTTTATGAATGAGAAAGTAGAAAAAGCCTTAAAGTTATTTGATGATGGATTTAATTGTTCACAGTCAGTTATAGGTGCATTTTGTAGCAAGTTTGGATTGGATGAGGAGCTTGCTATGAAACTTACCTGCGGATTTGGTGGTGGCATGCGGTGTGGTGAGGTATGCGGGGCTGTGACAGGAGCAATTATGGTAATAGGACTCAGATACGGACAGTATAAAGCAGAGGATAAAGAATCAAAAACAAGGTGCTATGAACTAACTTCCAAATTCATGGAGAAGTATGCTAAAAGAAATAATTCTGTTATATGCCGTGAATTACTAGGTTTTGATCTGCGAGATACAGAAGCCAGGGCTAAACTTTCGGGTAAGATTGATGAGGTGTGCCCTAATGCAATTCGAACGGCTGTAGTACTTCTTGAAGAAATGGGCTTTTAATTCTATAGCTGAAAACAGAAAGGAAAATAAAGAGGCAGAATATGAATAAAATACTATGTTCTAAAGGGGCTTTATAAGGAGATATATTAATGAGGATAGAGCATATGAAAGATGATAATAATGATTCGTATTCACTAGCTTACATACATGTAAATTCATGGAGAGCTGCATATAAAGGGATTATCCCTGAAGAGATACTAGATAATATGGATATCGAAAAAAGAAAGGCATATTTTGATAGGGTTGTTAAAGACAAGTCAGAAAATAATGTTATAGCTTTTATAGATAATGTGCCAGCAGGATTCTTGACCTTTGGTAATTGCCGGGATGATGATAAGGATAATTCATTCGGTGAAATTAGGGGGATTTATCTGCTACCAGAATATTGGCATCAAGGAATTGGCAGTAAACTTATTAATTGGGGCATTAATGAACTAAAGGTTATGGGGTTTAAAAACATATGCTTGTGGGTTCTAGATGATAACTTACAGGCGAGAAATTTTTATGAAAAGCAAGGATTTGTTTATGAGGGAACATCCAAAGAAATTATAGTAGGAAAGCCATTAACTGAGTTAAGATATATATTGCAAGACTATTTCGAGGGGGTCAGTATAGAATGAGAATTATTTCAGTAAAAGAAACTCCAGAATATAAGGACAGAGCAATTAAATATTTTCAAAGTAAATGGGCAAGTAAGGAAAGCCTAATGGTTTATGAGGATTGTATAAGTAATTGCATTACTACTAAGAATCCATTACCTCATTGGTATCTGTTGATGGATGAGGATGAAATCATTGGCTGTGCCGGACTTATTACCAATGATTTTATAAGTAGAATGGATCTCTATCCTTGGATGTGTGCTCTATATATTGAAGAAGCCCATCGTGGTAAATCATACGGCGCATTGCTTCTTGAGAAGGCAAAGGAGGATGCAAGGAATGGTGGCTTTTCGAGCCTCTATCTTTGTACCGGACATATTGGATACTATGAGAAATATGGTTTTCACTACATAGGAGAAGGGTATCATCCTTGGGGTGAGAGTTCAAGGATTTATGAGGCAATATTATAATAATAAGAGGTGGGGCATGAAGGAACTAATAAAACCAAAGGCTTTACGAAGAGGCGATACAGTCGCCTTAATTTCAATATCAGGAGGTAGAGCAGGTGACGCAGATATGCTTACCAGGTACCATATTGGAAAAACGAGACTAGAGGAACTGTTTGGAATTAATGTTATTACATGTCCTAACTCTTTAAAGGGATCTGATATTATACGAGAATCCCGAAGCAAGAGCAAAGGATTTGATTTGGGCTTTAAAGAATACAGAAGTAAAAGGCATTATTGCCAATATGGGCGGTGATGATTCTTATCGCGTAATTCCATATGTAGACTTAAAATTAATACATGATAATCCAAAAGTATTTATGGGGTATTCAGACATTACATCCTGGACTACATGCTTTGCGGTTG
>CAZDWP010000157.1:0-5302 GCA_964508985.1 uncultured Herbinix sp.
ATGAAATCATTGATATTTATCGTGGGTTATGGAGAATTGAAGAATCCTTTAAAGTGACCAAAAGCGAATTAGAAGCAAGACCAGTCTATGTCTGGACACGTGAGCACATCGAAGCCCACTTCTTGACCTGCTTTGTCGCTCTTACTATTGCTAGAATTCTTGAAATGAAACTTGAGAGAAAGTACAGTATAGGAAAGCTTCTTGACACTTTATCAAAATCACAGTGCAGCCAGCTTCAGCAGAATTATTATGTGTTTGATTACTATGATGAGATACTAAAAGATATAGGAAAAGTTATGGATATCGATTTCTCAAAACGTATCAGAACACTAGGAGAGATAAAAAAAGTTTTGGCAGACACTAAAAAATAGAAAATATACTATAAGAAACTGACAAAAACTCAAACCCGCCAGCCCCTATATTTACTGGGACTGACGGGTATTTTATACTCTTTTTGCTGCAAAAGTCAGGTTATAGGGTAGCTCCACTGTAAATACTGTGCTTTTCTCATTGCTTGTGGCGTATATGGCTCCCCCATGGAGCGTAATAATGCTATGAGCTATAGCAAGCCCTAAGCCGCTTCCACCTGTTTCAATGGACCTGGAAGACTCCACCCGATAAAACCTTGTAAATATCTTTTCTAGATCCTTCTGGGGTATGACCTCCCCGAAGTTGGTACTCTTTATAGATATCTTATCTTCCTCTTTGTTAAGGATGATTTCAATTCTCTCACCCTCTCCCCCATACTTGATTGCATTACTAATAAGATTTGCAAACGCTCTTGCTAGAAGGCCGCCATCGGCTAAGATTTCAACACTGCTATGGCTAGAATCAAATTTGTATTCCATATGATTCTCTGCAAAGCTTGGATAGAATTCATCAAGCAGCTGGTCAATAAGTTTAACCATATCCACCTCACCATAAACTGCTTTTACCTCACCAAAATTGAATTTCGTATACGTAAAAAGATCTTCAATAAGTTTTTCTAAGCGTTTAGATTTGCTATAGGCTATCTCTATATAACTTCTTCGTAGCTCATCTGGTAATTGCTTTGTGGATACCAAATCCAGATAGCCGATAATCGATGTAAGAGGAGTACGAAGATCATGGGCTACACTGGTAATAAACTCGTTTTTAACCTCCTCATTGCGCCTTTCATTCTCCATTATTTTTCTGATATCGTCCGCCATCTTATTAAGCTTATCCGCTATTAGGGCAAACTCATCATCATTATTAATCACTACCTGATTGCTTAGATTCCCTAGGGATATCTCATTGATTCCCTTGTATATTTCCTTTATATATATTACGAATTTCCTAGTAAGAAGTAGAAAATACAAAATAAATAAAGCCACTCCAGCTGATATATTAAATGCCGATGCCAATATGGTGCCGATAAGACCCCATAAATCCTTCTGAAGTATCAAGTAAATACCGACATTAATAACAGCCAAGGACAATAATGTATATAATAGGCTCAAGAGGCTGTATAATACGACTTCAAATCTAAAGCTTTTGAACACACTACTCTTCAATCTTATAACCTACTCCCCATACAGTCTTAATAATCCTGGCATCTCTTGAATCCATCTCAATCTTTTCTCTGATTCTCCTGATGTGTACCATAACTGTATTATTTGCATCGAACATTTTCTCGTTCCATACCCTCTCAAATATCTCGTCAGTTGAAAACACTCTACCCACATTGCCAGCCAGAAGATAAAGTATATCGAATTCAATTGGCGTCAATTTGACATTCTTCCCATAAGCAATTACATTATGGGTTTCTTTATTTATAATCAAATGGTCCAGAACAATCTCATTATCTTGCTTCCCACCAGGGGAATTTGGATTGAGCTTAATATACCTTCTAAGCTGTGATTTTACCCGGGCAGTAAGCTCTAGGGGATTAAAAGGCTTAGCTACATAATCATCAGCCCCTGTTCCCAAGCCGATTATCTTATCCAAATCCGTAGATCTTGCACTTAGTATTATAATAGGAACAGTATTTGTCTCACGGATTTTACCACACAGGGTTAAGCCATCCATACCAGGCATCATAATATCAAGAATAACAAGCTTAATACTTTCCCTCTCAAGATAGGTAAGACCCTCCATGGCACTGTTTGCCTTTATTACTCTGTAGCCTTCACTGACCAGATGAATCTCGACTAAATCAGCAATTTCCTTATCATCGTCGATTACAAGTATACTTACCTGTTTCACTTACAATCCTCCTCAATAAACTAGAATTTAACACTACTTGCAACGGAGGATTTTCCTCCTCAATAAACTAGAATTTAACACATAACATCTTACAATAGTAGTAATTTTCCAAAGGTTCCTCATTTACTTTTATCATTTCCCATGTTAGAATACCTAATGTGAGTAGCACAGATGGTCGCACCTTTTATAAGGTGAGGAAAGTCCGGGCTTCATAGGGCAGGGTGCCGGATAACATCCGGTGGAGGCGACTCCGAGGCTAGTGCAACAGAAATAAACCGCCATGGTAAGGTCTTCCTTACTGTGGTAAGGATGGAAAGGTGGCTTAAGAGACCACCGCCCTTCCGGTAACGGAAGGGGCAAATGTAAACCCCACCCGAAGCAAAGCCAAACAGAAAGCAATACGGCTGCCCGCCGTGCTTTCGGGTAGGCTGCGTAGTATCTGTGAAAGCAGGTACTGGAGCCGTATGGTAACATGCGGTCAAGATAGATGACCATCCAAGACAGAACCCGGCTTATCGTGCTGCTCATACCTTAAAACAACTACCACCCACAAATTCTTTTAATATTGAATTTTTAGGAACCGCATCACTGGGAGCTCCTATAAAATAGTCTAAAAACTTTAATAGTCTTTTTGCCTCTACATATTCTTCACTATTTCTATCCACCCCAAATAATATGGGCTCAGCATAGAGCTTTAACACAGCCAGCTCGTATATTAAAGCTGAATTAAACATAATGTCAGCATCCTCCTGGAACGGGAAGATGTTCTCTTCTTCGCCTCTTCTTACAGAAGGCCACATGGATATGGTAGCCTGCGCCGATGTTCCTCTTGTTCTTGCATCTCGAACCATCCTTCGAAGTAGTCTGCCATCAGTGGTTGGAATCCTATTATGTTCATCAATATTAAGCTGTGTCAAGGCACTAATATAGATCTTATATTTGCTTTCTCTAGGAAGCGAATAAGATAGAGCATCATTTAGTCCATGGATACCTTCAATAACTAAGATGCCGTCCTTACCGATACATAAATGATCATTCTTATAGCCCCTCTTCCCTGTGATAAAATTATATGTTGGTAAATCCACTTCTTTGCCATCCAATAAATCTGTCATATCTTTATTGAACTGCTCTAAATCAATGGCATTCAGACTTTCAAAATTATAGTTTCCATCCTCATCCCTCGGCGTCCTATCCCTATTTACAAAATAGTTATCTACCGCAATGGGATAAGGCTTAAGTCCGTGAGCCTTCAGCTGAATGGTAAGTCTATGAGAAAACGTAGTCTTTCCTGAGGAGGACGGGCCTGCAATCATTATAAGTTTTCTATCCTTTGCCTGCTTTATAGCTTCCGCGATATTACTGATCTTCTTTTCCATGAGAGCTTCCTGTACCAATATCAAATCATTAAGCTTGC
Organism: uncultured Herbinix sp.; assembly: GCA_964508985.1. Lineage (GTDB taxonomy): Bacteria > Bacillota > Clostridia > Lachnospirales > Lachnospiraceae > Mobilitalea. Next base: position 3,641 of record CAZDWP010000157.1, read on the forward strand.
CCTGGGAAATAAGGTCATTGAGAGCTCCTACATTTTCAACATCCATCATCTTTGCCCACTGGTTGGATTCTCTTAAAGTGATATATAGTTTATTCTTAGGTATAAATTCTTCTACAGTTGTAGGCTTGTTCGCTCTAGGCATAGTAAGCACAAATCCATCCTCATAAAGCGACACATCGAAATACTTTAACATGCCTGTGCTTGGCGGCATATATCCATAATAGTAATCCTCAAATCCGTCTAAGCTATATATATTTGCCTTGGATACTCGGCGATATTTGAAAAGCTTTTCCTTATCATACATCTTATAGTGTGCAAATAACTCAATAGCATCATCGGTTCCTATACTACGCTTATTAAATAGAACATCCTTTTCAACAAGCTGTAGCATTCTCGATTTTACTGCATCTAGCTTATCCTTCGTAAGCTTTACTGCTCCTTCATAATCAAAATACAGACTATTTCCTAAGGAGTATTCAAGAGATACCTTTTTAACGTTCTCACTACCGAATTCCGCATAAAAGGCTTTTAGTAGCATAAGTACCATACCTCTGGAATAAGTCTTGTGACCTGCATTATCCGCTGTAGTCAAAAATTGTACACTACAATCCTTCTCTATAGTCTTAAACAGCTCTCTAAGCTTGCCATTAATAAAGGCAAGAATAATATCGTATTCATAATCCTTCTGGTATTCCCTGGCAATATCAAGTAGCTTCGTTCCAATTGGATACTCCTTGATACAATCATTTATTACTACTTTTACATTTTGCTTACTATTCATCTTGCACCTCTTTCCTCCTTGTAATAGCTGATAGCATGATCCATCAGTCCTATCAAATCAACTATCTCAGTCTGTCTTTGTATGGATTGCTTTGTTGGAAGAGTAATCAACTCCTGATATATTTTCTTATATAGCTGTCTCTCTGTTTGAAGATGTTCCAATAAAACCGGATTCCTCTCCTCAAGAAGTAGTCTACCAAAATAAATATGCTCAGGCTTTAGAAGCTGATATTCCTTGTCTTTTAGATTGTCCGAAATTGGTTTTAGCTTCATTATAATATAATATTTACCGTCTTCTTTTAGCATATTCTCTTTTATAATCACATAGCCTAGCTCTTTTAAGGCTTTTCTAACAAGATATGTTTCAGATTGAGGCTGAAGCACCAGTTCCTTGGCTGCTGATACTATATTCATGCGACTAGTCAGAATCTGAAGCATCAATCTTCCACCCATTCCTGCAATTAGTATAGTATCAACCTCTCCCGGATTAATCATCTTTAATCCATCTGATTTTCTTATTGATATCTTATCCTCTACGCCATACTTTTCCACATTTTCCTTTGCTCTATCTAAAGGGCCCTGATTTACATCCATAGCCACCACATAAGGCGATATTCTATTTGTCAGCAAATAAATTGATGTATATGCATGATCACATCCTATATCAGCTACCCGGTTACCCGGCGTTACCATTCCAGCTACTGCTTGAAGTCTCTTTGAAAGTTGCATTTTTCCATCCCCATTAACTCTTTTTTGTTATTTTACCATATTGTGAGTGCTTAATCCATAGTATAAATGCTAGGCCATTATTAAGGCATAATTTCCTATTACACAAGAAAGAGTTTCGCTTGCGAAACTCTCGCGCCGAACGCGGCCAGCTTT
>CAZDWP010000158.1:0-5238 GCA_964508985.1 uncultured Herbinix sp.
AATTGAAGGTGGTCAGGTGGCAGAGGTTATAATTGATGAAGAAGGTAACACCTTTTATGCATATCTATTAGATAGCCCAGATGCTAAGTATACTGTTCCAAATCCCAAATCTGAGGATTTTACTGAATTTCTCCTAGTAAATGATATAGTTGTTTCCTATAAGAATAATAGCTTTTCCTCTATAGCTGGAGTGATAGTTCTGGCTGTTATTGCTTTTGGAATCGTATATTATACCCGTGGTGGAGGTTCAACTAAAAACTTGATTAAGGATGCAAGCAAGAAGGTTGCTAGTAAGAAGGATGAAAGCACCAGAATCACCTTAGATTCGGTTGCCGGTAATATAGAAGCCAAATCAATGGTTGAAGATATTATTGGTTTTATTAAGAATCCTACACAATATACCGATGTGGGCGCCCGTATGCCTAAGGGACTCCTATTTTACGGTCCTCCTGGAACAGGCAAGACCTTGATGGCAAAGGCTATTGCTGGAGAGGCAGATGTTCCCTTCTATACCATGAGCGGTTCAGATTTTGTACAAATGTATGTAGGTGTAGGGGCAAGTCGTATTAGAAGCCTCTTTAATAAGGCAAAGAAGCATGATAAGGCTGTAATATTTATTGATGAGATTGATGCTATCGGTAAGAAAAGAGCTCGCAACAGCTCTGCCAGTAATGACGAGAGAGACCAGACCTTAAATGCACTGCTTACGGAAATGTCCGGTTTTCATGATAATCAGGGAATAGTTGTAATTGGAGCTACCAACCGTATGGACACCTTGGATGAAGCTTTACTTCGTCCTGGACGATTTGACAGACAGATTGAAATCGGACTTCCTGATGTGAATTCCAGAGATAAAATTCTAAGACTTCATATAAAACATAAACCCATATCAGATGATGTTGACCTAAGTTCCTTGGCCAAATCCACCGTAGGCTTCTCAGGAGCAATGCTTGAGAATCTCTTAAATGAGGCGGCCATAACTGCTGCCAACGACCACAAATCAATAATTAATCATAATCATATAGACAGAGCCTTCTATACGGTTCTTGCAGGCGCACCTAAGATGGATTTAAGCTATATATCCACCCATGAAAGAGAAATAACCGCATACCATGAAGCAGGCCATGCCCTCGCAACCAAGCTCCTACTTCCTGAGAATTATATTTCCAAGGTAACGATTATTCCAAGTGTCAGAGGTGCTGGCGGTTTTAATCTTTGCATTCCCAAGGATTCCATGTATCAGACCCAAAGACAAATCCTTGGAAGCATTAAGATACTGTTAGCCGGAAGAGCCGCAGAGGAATTAGTCTTTGGCTCCCATGAGGTAACAACAGGAGCAAGCAATGATATTCAGAAGGCATCCTCTCTTATCGTGGACTATACCAATAAGTACGGAATGGACCCTGACATGGGTTTATTCAGCACACAGATATTCCAAGAAGGATTCGATAGTGAGCTTATAGAGAAATGTAGAACTATAATAAATGGTCTTTATGATGAGACTAAAGAGTTAATTGCTAAAAATATCTCTGCATTAGAAAACATAACTCGAGAACTCCTAATAAAAGAATCCTTAAGCGGCGAAGACATTGATAAACTTATAGCCTAGTCAAATGTATATCTAAACTGTAAAAATAGAACTGGGATGTTACGACTCATAGAACGAGGTACACAGGTATAGCTTGTGTACTTGTACGGGTGTGTGTGGTTCATACCTGTGTACCTCGTTATTAGCCGCAACATCCATTACATCACATCAGCGGTTTAGATATCTTGCACACCCTTCGATCATAGGTGAAGAGTCCGTTTACTTCATCCTCAATATCGGATAGCTGAGTGTACACTACAGCAGACACGCCTTCTTTTTTTAGCTTTAGAATATCCTCCTGATAGAGTCTTTGTAATGCGGCTTCTAAATCTGTGGTATTTGAATACACCCTATAGCCATATAACATAGGGGAATAAGAATGCTCCGATATATAGCAGGCATATCCGCCAAATTCAGATAGCACTACAGTGCGATTACGTTTATCAGGAGTATATTTTAATGGGTGAAAATAATTATGTACACTTTTAAAGTCTCCACCCTTTTGATCATACCAACCGCTGGCTTCATCAATCAGCCTGGTGTCATCAACCCTTCTTATCAAGTTTGTTATCTTCCCTGCGTCGAATTGACCCCATCCTTCATTAAATGGAACCCAGACTATTATAGAAGGATGATTATATAGAACTCCTACCATTTCCTCACATTCATTTATCCACTCTTTTCTTCCCTCTGCATTATTTCGTCCAAATAAGAAATGCCATCTATCATTAATGAGCCCTGCAATGCCCGGAAATAATGTCGGAAGATAGCCCACCAGAAGCTTATTATATCTTCCACCACCGTTGACCATATCCTGCCATACAAGCATGCCAAGTCTATCGCAATGATAGTACCATCTTTCTGGCTCAATCTTTATATGTTTTCTAAGCATGTTAAATCCAAGAGCTTTGGCTTGCTTTATATCAAATATCATAGCTTCATCACTTGGAGGAGTATATAGACCATCCGACCAGTAGCCTTGGTCCAGTAATCCATTTTGAAAATATGGCTCCTTGTTTAGATAGATTCTTTTTATACCATTCTCATCCTGCTTAATCTCTACGCTTCGCATAGCAAAATAGCTTTGGACGACATCATCACCAGTCATAATTACCATGTCATATAAATATGGATTCTCAGGACTCCAATAAGTAATATTTTTAATTGGAATATCCATAGTATGGTTCTTAGATATAAATGAATGTATCTTTGTCCCATGATCATAGATATCTACCCTAAATATATTTCTGGTGTTTTTTTGCCTCCCTTGAAAGGATGTATCCTTCTTATCAGCATGGAGTAATTGATTTAGATTTATAGTTAATCTTATCATGCTCTTATTTAATAATGGTGCAATGCTTAGGGAAGCTATATATATATCAGGCACCCATTCCATCCATACGGTTTGCCATATCCCGCTTTGTGCGGTATAGAACATTCCGCCTCTTTTTAGTTTCTGCTTACCTCTGCTGTGATATGATGTGTCGGAAGAATCCTTTACCTTAACCGTAAGTAAATTCCCACCCTCTATTACATAATCTGTTATATCAACAGAAAACGGAAGATAACCGCCTATATGCTGTGCTACTCTTTTATTGTTAATTAACACCTCACATGTTTGGTCTACTGCACCAAAGTGAAGAATTAAACGTTTTTTGGGAAGTTTCTTATCTATAATTAGAGACCTCTCATACCATAGAAGCTCACCGGGACGAAGCTGCCGGTTTACCCCTGACAGGATGCTTTCCGGTGAAAACGGAACTAGTATTTTCCCTTCATAATGAGCCGGCTTAATAGCAGTCGACTCTTTTGTAATATTATATTTCCAATAACCGTTTAGAATCGTATAATTACTCCTCTGTAGCTGAGGTCGGGGATATTCTGATAATACCTTGTCCGGATCTATATTCTCCCCCCAAACAGTATATAACTGATTATACTTTATATCCTTATTTTTGAATAATAAGGTACGAATAGCATCCTTGATCTTCAATCACCTAACACCCCATTCCTTTTATACTCAGTTTACTAAATCATACTTAATGTCGCAAGCTGTTTGTCCATTTTAATGAAATATATGATTTGTTCTCTAATAATATTCAGACATGTTTGGGTGTAATATATATAAGATAATGCATTTTCAAATATTGTGTTTTGATATACTCTTATAGTATAGAAGAATTTAGAACTGAATGATACTAATTATACTTGAAAGGATGTTGTTAATGAGTTTTCCAAAGAATTTTATTTGGGGTGCAGCTTCTGCATCCTATCAAATTGAAGGTGCAATTCATGAAGACGGTAGGAGCCCTTCAGTTTGGGATACATTTTCTCATACAGAGGGTAAAACAAAGAATGAAGACAACGGAGACATTGCCTGTGATCATTACCATAGATTTAGTGAGGATATAGCTTTAATGAAGGAAATGGGGTTAAAATCATACCGTTTCTCGATTAGTTGGTCCAGAATTCTTCCTGAAGGAAGTGGTAAGATAAATGAAGCTGGCCTTAAGTTTTATAGCGACTTGGTGGACGAGCTTCTTAAGGCAGGAATCGAACCCTTTATAACTTTGTTTCATTGGGATTTACCTCAAGCATTACATGATAAGGGCGGATGGCGTAATAGAGAAATCGCTGATTGGTTTTCAGCCTATACAAGGGTTGTCGTAGATGCATTATCCGACAGAGTAAGCTATTGGATGACATTAAATGAGCCTTTATGCCATATCCTTTTGGGTCATTTCACGGGAAGCCATGCACCTGGTGAACAGATGGCAACTCGTGAAGTGTTTAAACTAATACACAATATGAACCTTGCTCACGGAAAGGCAGTAAAGACCATACGAAAATATGCTAAGAAAAAAAGCATAATTGGTTTTGTACCTAACCCAAGAACCGGAATTCCCGCATCTGAAAAACCGGAGGATTTGGAAGCTGCAAGAGCCTTTACCTTAAGTAGTACAGCCGGCGGTATATATTCAAACGGCTGGTGGCTGGATCCAATACTTCTAGGGGAATATCCCAAGGATGGCATTGAAGAGATGGGTAAGGATTTTCCTGCTGAAATGATTATGGACGGGGATATGGAGCTTATAAGCCAGAAGCTTGATTTTTTAGGAATTAATATATATTCAGGCTCAATTATAGAATCTGATGATATTCATGGGTTCAAAGTGCTCCCTCCTAATAACGGATATGACCAAAATGCACTTAAATGGCATGTGGTCCCTCAGGCTCTTTATTATTCGCCAAAGTTTCTTTATGAGAAATACAGATTACCAATCATTATTGCAGAAAATGGTTTAACGCTTTCAGATTGGGTAAGCCTAGATGGAAAGGTACACGATCCAAACCGAATCGATTATATGAATCGTTACCTTAAAGAGCTTAAAAGAGCCTCTGAGGAAGGAATCGACATACGAGGTTATTTTGCATGGTCAATAATTGATAATTTTGAATGGGCTGAAGGCTATAACGAAAGATTTGGCCTAATCCATGTTGACTTTAATACCTTACAACGCACTCCAAAGGACTCTTACTATTGGTATAGCAACATAATCGCACATAATGGAGATAACCTTTAGTTAGATGAATCGCTAATATCTATTGTATTTCCGTGGTTTTAATGATATCATTAGGTATAATAAGTT
>CAZDWP010000159.1:0-4865 GCA_964508985.1 uncultured Herbinix sp.
TCTGTCGTCAACAACGGGAATAAAGTTCTGGTCCATAGCCCTCATCAGCATCTCATCCATGGTTGCAGTAATTCGTACACTGGGGTTTTTACCTTTCCTAAATATATCCCTTATCTTAATCTCTTCAAAACTTTTTATGTTAGTCTTATGAAGCTTTTCCTTCCTATCATCTACCAGATACCACAGAAAATCTCCTTCGCTTATGGTTCCAATATATTTATTATCGTTGGATAATACAGGAATTGCCGAATGTCCATGATTACGCATCTTCTCAAGTCCCTGTCGCAAGGTAAAGCTGTCATAAAGGTAGGCAACCTCTCCCTTAGTTTTTAAAAAATATGCAATGTTCATTGCGCATGCTCCCTTTTTCAGTAATCTATTTACATATTATCTCACGGATTAATAACCCTTTATTAATCCACTCACCGAAAATAGTATAACATATTTTAGCTGATCTGGGTATGGATATTTAGCAAAAACTATCTTCCAAATCGAATAACATTCCAAGAGCATTTCTTCATATCAGTGGTAAAGATGCCCTTATCAAAGGTATATTCTGATTTTTGTTCAGGCTTAACCTTCTGGCTATTAAGTGTATTAACTACCTTCATATCATTATTCTCCATAACGATATATTCAAGCACCTTATAATTTTCAAAGCCCCTAAGGTCAGATTTAAAATTCACATCATGCTCTAGGCTTCTATTAACAGCAAAGATTGTAACCTCTTCTGCTTCAGGATTATATACTGCTATAGCCTCAACATCATTTACATCAGTGTAGTTTGAGGTGTCATGCTTTGTTGATCTAATAACCGGTTCAAGAGCTATGCCACGTCCGTATATTGATGCATGTAAGAATGGATAGAAAATAGTCTGTCTCCAGGCTCCTCCATTTTCATCGGTCATAATAGGCGCAATGACATTGACCAGCTGTGCAAGACATGCCATCTTTACCCTATCAGCATGCTTCATAAGTGTAATAAGAAGCAGACCTATAAGTAAGGCATCTTCAAAATTATATATATCCTCAAGGAGAGCAGGAGCAACGCTCCATGGCTTCCTTTCCTTAATCTGACTATCCGCTTCATTGGAATGATACCACACGTTCCATTCATCAAAGCTTAACATTAGCTTCTTCTTGCTTCTCTTCTTCGCCTTAACATAGTCGCACGTGGCTACTACACTCTCTATAAACTGATCCATATCCATGCTCTTTGCAAGAAAATCTGCCGTATCACTAGCTTTATTATCATAATATTGATGCATAGATACATAATCCACATAATCATATGTATGCTCCAGTGTAGTCGACTCCCATTTTGGAAATGTTGGCATGCCAATGCCTGAGCTTCCACAGGAAACCAGCTTAATAGAAGGATCTATCATCTTCATAGCCTTAGCAGTTTCTTCTGCAATTCTTCCATACTCCTCGGCTGTCTTAGCACCAACCTGCCATGGTCCATCCATCTCATTACCAAGACACCATACCTTAATATCAAACGGCTTTTCATTACCATGGCTACGACGCATTTTACTATAATAACTACCTGTATCTATATTGCAATATTCCAAGAGGTTGCAAGCATCGGCAACTCCTCTTGTTCCTAGATTGACTGCCATCATAACTTCTGTATTTGCCTTCTTAGACCAGGATATAAATTCATTTAATCCGAATAGATTTGGCTCCAATGTAGTCCATGCCAAATCCAGTCTTGCTTTTCGAGCGTCTTTGGGTCCAACACCATCCTCCCAGAAATAGTTAGAGACAAAGTTACCTCCGGGATAACGTATAATAGGAACATTAAGCTCCTTAACTAGCTCAATAACATCCTGACGAAACCCCTCTTTATCTGCGGTCGGATGATTCGGTTGATATATTCCCGAATATATTGCTCTACCCAAATGTTCAATAAATGACCCATACAGATTCTTATCAATCTCATCAATTTGATATTCCTTATCAACAACCATTATTGCTTCTCTTTTCATAGCAATCTCCTTAATCCTTTTATCTTGTAATATTGGCTTAATAATTGGAAATTATTACTCCTTATATGTACTATATTTATTTCTAATAAGATTGTCAATGTATTATATTTTAAAAAGACAAGGGGGAGTATACTTAGGCAATATCTCTACAATAACAAAATATCATCCCTGATATATTATTAGGAATATATCAGGGACGTTTTAATTAATCTTTATATTTCCACTGAATTACTACTTTAAATAAATCTCCGTCTACCTCAATACCAAACTTACCACCCTGTAATTCAACAAAGCTTTTAGCTATTGCGAGTCCAAGACCTGAACCCTCGCTGCTTCTTGATTGATCTCCTCTTACGAATCTATCTGTGATCTCCTCTGTGCTAAAGTTAAGCTCAGCGGCTGATACATTTTTAACAGCAACCTGTATTGACTTATCGATTATTGCTATATCAATATAGGCTCTCGTATGAGGCATTGAATATTTGATAATATTAATAAATAGATTTTCAAATACCCGATAAGTCTTATCACTGTCCAGATTGAGAATTAGCTTATCATTTGGATAGTTAAATCGAAATTCAATATTAGATTCCTTAATCATATCATCTAGCTCTAATAATAGTTGCTTAATTAAGTCTATAATATCTACGTCTACAAGGTTGAGGGTCACATTATTACTAGATGCCTTACTAACCTCAAACAAGTCTTCTATCAAGGTCTTTAGCCTCTGGGACTTCATATCCAAGGTGTCTATATAGGAACTTCTTTCCTCCTCGGTTATACCATCCTCTTTTAGCAGGTTCACATAAGTAATAATTGCAGTAAGCGGAGTCTTTAAATCATGAGAAACATTGGTAATTAGGTCTGTCTTCATCCTCTGACTCTTTACTTCCTCTTCAACTGCTTTCTTAAAACCATACTGGATCTTTGAAAGCTCATCCTTAAGAGGTTCAAATACTCCTAGCTCTTCCTTGATAGTATATTCCAGGTCTCCTTCAGCTATCTTATTGGTTCCATTAAGAAGAAGCTTATATTTGTTCTTTATATCCACATAATATTTTCTAATTATGAAGAACAAAATAATTGTATAAATTATTAATAAGAAAATACCAAATACCCATATGCTACACAACACCAACAATATAACAAAGTTAACTGCAAGTACTTTAATTATTACTTTGTTAGATGCTTCAGACAAATCAACATCACCAATTGTCTTAAAGAAATGTTTAAGACCTCTATATAGCCACACTAAAACTCTTCCTGTCAGTGTCTTTTCCTTAAAGTATCTCTTTAGGCCTAATGTAAACACCTGTCTCATAGATAGTAATGCGATAAATACCAGTGATAGTGTTCCAAACCATAGTAGTAAATTAATACCGTAATCTAGAATGTTAAGTATGACATCAGGTATGACCGTACTTTCAGGTGAAACTATAAAATTTCCATTAACAGTCTCCCATGCAGCTTCCCTTAATGAGTCATAAAATGCAAATGATGTAGCCAGGCCTGTTAAGCTTATCTCCAAAGGTATTCTTGATGAAAAGCCCTTCCCAATATACCAAGATTTTTTTAGCGGTAGAAGCATAGCAAGCAGGAACACTATGATAATACATAAAGTAAATACATATGCCAAGCCTGCCTCACCAAAGATTATTGTTGGGGCTGGCCAATAATGGCCCAAATATTCCGATTTGTAAAACTCTTCTGAACTTGAAGCATATATAATTGAAACATTTGAGGGTGATTTAACCTTATCCTTATACCGAAACCATAATGAACTGTAGATCTGATTCTCTAACTCAGATTTATTAAGCTCTATTAACCTGTACATATCTATATGTTCTTGATCTAATCCTTTGTAATCAGATATCTCTAGGCTACCATCCTCCTGGTAATTAAAAACTATATAGAAGGGATAGGATCCTTTGAGGTCCTGGGCTTCCTTAGTATTTTGCATAAGTAATGAAAGATGCTCTATAGAATTAGTCAAGGTGTTTTCTGAGCCATTATCAATAATGCAAAATTGAAAATCAGGTAAGTCTTCTAGCGTCCCCGCATAAAAGCTTCTATACCAATCCTCCATTAGGCTATTAAAACTATCGACAAACTCATCCTTTTCGTCATAATAATCATCCCCATAGGTTCTTAATATATCCTCAGTAAGAAAAAAATGAGAGGGTCTTAGATTTATATCTAGTAGCTGCTGTTCATTCTTCATTGCCAGTACATAATTACTTTGATATAAGGTCCCTATAAATTCTGCCTTATAATATTCATCAGCCTCTTTCTTTATTAAATCTTCATTCTCATCCTCTTGCTCAGTTTGCTTTTCTACATTTTTCTTTACCAGAGGATAAGAAGCAATCGCACATGCACTTATAAATGCAATAATTATAATGCATAACATAATACCAAATACTTTACTTTGTTTGTTGTTTTTCAATTTTGTATCCAACTCCCCATACCACCTTTAAATATTTTGGATTTTTCGGATTAATTTCAATCTTTTCACGGATATTTCTTACATGAACCATTATAGTATCTGTGCCAACAGGCTGTTCATTCCATACCCTTTCATAAATCTCGTCAGCAGAAAATACTTGACTCGGATGCTTCATTAGTAGGTTAAGAATCTTAAACTCCAAAGGGGTCATTTTAACCTCCTTGCCATCCACGGTAACTTGAACTGTATTCTCATTTAGCTCAAGCCCTCCTACTATGTATACATTTTCCTGGTCCTTATCTGCTATGTTCTTGTATTTCATATAGCGACGAAGTTGAGAATTCACCCTCGCGATTAGCTCCATCGGTGCAAAGGGCTTAGTCACATAGTCATCTGCTCCCAGCTCAAATCCTTTTAACATGTCTGAT
>CAZDWP010000159.1:4875-5228 GCA_964508985.1 uncultured Herbinix sp.
CCCCGCATCCAGTCCCAGAACTTTATCATCCACTTCTGATTTTGCAGTCAGCATAATAACTGGAAATTCATAACGCTCTCGCAGTCTCATCGTCATGGTTATTCCATCCATCTTTGGCATCATTATGTCCACTACAGCCAAATGTATCTCTTCTTTTTCTATAATATCTAGCCCTTCTATTCCATTTTGTGCTTTAAATACCTTATAGCCTTGGTTATTAAGATAAATGCCTATTCCGTCTAGAATTTCCTTATCATCTTCAACTACTAAAATATTATAAGAGCTCATTTTTCTTCCACCTTACTATCTTTTTTACCATTATACAACATTTTAAATTGAATTCATATAATAGC
>CAZDWP010000160.1:0-5202 GCA_964508985.1 uncultured Herbinix sp.
TCAAGTCAGAAAACTGATTGCCGGACCCGGAGTATATATCTGTGATGAATGCATAGAAATATGTAGTGAGATCATTGAAGAAGAGTTTGACGGGGATCCGGTTACGGATACCGATATCAATTTGCTTAAACCAGCTGAGATCAAGAGCTTTTTGGATCAGCACGTGATAGGACAGGATGAAGCAAAGAAAGTATTGTCAGTGGCAGTATATAACCATTACAAAAGAGTAATGGTAGATAAGGACCTGGATGTGGAGCTTCAAAAGAGCAATATTCTGATGATGGGACCCACAGGCTCAGGAAAAACCTATCTTGCTCAAACATTGGCAAAGCTTCTTAACGTTCCCTTTGCGATTGCAGATGCAACAGCACTTACAGAGGCAGGTTATGTTGGTGAGGATGTAGAGAATATCCTACTTAAGATTATCCAAGCTGCTGATTTTGATATTGATCGTGCCCAGTACGGCATAATATATATTGACGAGATTGATAAGATAACGAGAAAATCTGAGAACACTTCGATTACCAGAGATGTATCGGGTGAAGGTGTTCAACAGGCTTTACTGAAGATTCTTGAAGGTACGGTTGCATCTGTTCCGCCTCAGGGAGGAAGAAAGCATCCTCATCAGGAATTCATACAGATAGATACAACTAATATTCTATTTATTTGCGGTGGAGCATTTGATGGACTAGAGAAAATAATTGAATCTAGAATTGGACAAAAGTCCATAGGATTTAATGCGCTGATATCTGAAAAGAATAAGAACAATATTGGAGAACTCTTTCGTCAGGTAATGCCTCAGGATTTCATAAAATTTGGTTTAATTCCAGAGTTCGTAGGACGTGTTCCTGTATGTGTTGCATTGGATGCGCTTGACGAGAATGCTTTAATGAAGATTCTTGTAGAACCTAAAAATGCCATAACCAAACAGTATAAGAAGCTATTTGAGATAGATGGTGTTGAGCTAGAATTTGATGATGGTGCCCTCGAGGAGATAGCCAAGAAGAGCTTTGGCAGAAAGATAGGAGCCAGAGGTCTACGGGCAATAATGGAAACATCCATGATGGAGGCCATGTTTGAGATACCATCTGATTCCAATATTGTCAAATGTATTATTACCAGAGAAGTAATACTTGGTAAAGAGAAGCCGAAGCTAATTATGGCAGAAGAAGGTGTTGTAAGAAAACCGTTGGTAAAACGCTCTTCTAAGAAAAGCAAAGGTGAAATAGCTTAGAAATAAAAGTGAATCTATATAAATGGGTAACCAGGCTCTTACACGGCAGAATCATATGTATAGGAACCTAGGTTACTCATTTTAATCACAGGAGGAAATTATTATGGTAATAAAAAATGTAAATCTTGAGACGGTATGTGGAATTACCAGTGATTTTCCCGAGAATGATAAGCCTGAGATAGCTTTTGCAGGTAAATCCAATGTGGGAAAATCCTCTCTGATTAATTCTCTAATAAACCGTAAATCTCTGGCCAGAACATCATCTTCTCCGGGTAAGACGCAAACAGTTAATTATTATAATATAAATGATGCTTTATATTTTGTGGATTTACCCGGTTACGGCTATGCAAAGACAGCAGCGGTTGTAAGAGAAAAGTGGGGCAAGATGGTCGAGCGGTATCTTATGGGTTCAAAGCAGCTAAAGCTAATATTTCTGCTGATTGATATACGCCATGAGCCCTCTGGGAATGACAAAAATATGTATGAGTGGATTATGTATCATGGGTTTATGCCTGTTATTATAGCCACTAAGTTGGACAAGATTAACAGAAGCCAGATAGCAAAACATATTAAAATGATTAAAGAGGGTCTTGGTGCAAGCCCTGAGACAAAAATATTCCCCTTCTCGTCATTAACCAAGCAGGGGAAGGAAGAATTATGGGATTATATTGTAAATGTTGGTGGTTTATCAGAGCCTAATACTACTATTAGTTAGTTTAGTAATGCTGACATAAGGTAGGTATATATATCCGAGCTTTTATCGCTCCATTTATTGCAAATTTGGACTGCCTCTTCCTCAGTGGGAACACTTAAGGTCAGATCAATGATTCGGGTGTCCCTTTCGATTACGCTAAGACGTACTGAGAAGTCACCCTTTTTAATCTGGGTATAATCAGCAGGAGTCGATACCTCCTCTTTAAGCTCATATTTGTTCTGGGCAAGATACTCTTCAATGTCCTCCTTAATTCCCGAGGAAATCATATTATCAAAAAATAAAAGAGTCTCATTACCGGTTTCGGTTATTAGATAGAGGGAACTATTCCTTATGGCTTTTACAGCAATGTATTCGTCATCCAGAAGCTCTGATATGGCTCTTTGTATATTGAAATAATTCGTATATTCCTTTTCAAGGATAAATGCCGTAAGCTGAGCATTGGATAAGGGAAAATCCACACGGCTTAAAATATATAATATCATTAATTTATAAAGCATAAAGGTATCGGTTGGCATATTAACTCCTCCTCAAGAGTATCGTTTTCCTTGCCAAGAATCAACTTCCTTCATGGCGCGATGTAGTGTATTTAGTACAAGTCTTTTATTGCCACTCCAGTTAGGAGCGAGCAGTATGCTTTTTGGACCGTCACCTGTTAGTCGATGGATTACCAACTTCTCCGGAAGGTGTTCCAGACAGGCGATTACTAGATCAATATAATCTTCCATGGATAAAATGTCTATACTTAAATCGCCATTATGTTGACTTAAGTAAAGGCAGCCAAGGTCAGTTCCTTCGAGTATATGAAGAAGCTGAAGCTTTATTCCATGCACAAATCCCTTGTCAGAGAGAAATCCTATATATCTCATGGTACTTAACATATCATTTTTTGTTTCCTTTGGCAAGCCAAGAATTGTATGAACAATTACAGTAATACCGGCGTCATGGAGTCTGCTGACAGCTTCCTCAAAGACAGAAAGCTTATATCCTCTACGGATAAAACTCGCGGTTTCCTCATGAATTGTTTGAAGACCAAGCTCTATCCAGACCGGCTTTTTATTATTTAAGGATTCTAATAATGAAAGCACATCATCTCCTAGACAGTCGGGTCTTGTGGCAATGGATAGAATGGCTATTTCGGGGTGATTTATGGCCTCTGAGAAAATGCGTTTAAGATAGGATACAGGGGCATGGGTATTAGTATAAGCTTGAAAGTAAGCAATATATGAGACGTCCGTATTACTTTTTAGCTTATTTTCAACTAATTTCTTCGCTTCTGTAATTTGCTCAGTGATAGAAAGCTTTGAATCTGTACTAAAGTCACCGGAGCCTCCTTCGCTACAAAATATACATCCGGAGGTATCAATTGTGCCATCCCGGTTTGGACAACTCATACCACCATTTATAGATAGCTTATATAATTTCCTACCAAATGTCTTCTTTAATTCATAATCTAGGGAATGATATCTCTTGCCATCCCAGAATCGCTTTTCCAATAAGATCCCCCTCATTACTTATATCAGCAGTAGGCTAACGTCCACTGATTATTTTTTACAGTAATCATAGCATCATAAGCTTGCAATATCAAGAAATATGATCATATTGAAAATATTTTACTTTTATTCAGAAAAGATGTATAATGAGTTGAACATATATTTGAATGGTCATACTTCGCAAATATTCTGTATAATATCTCTCACCTTACCCCAATTCAGATAAAATCCAACAAATAATAAAAGGAGCTGATCTAGTGGAAAATTATGATTCTATGACTCTTGTTAAATTGCGAGAGCAAGCAAAAGAAAAAGGAATGAAAAATATTGGTTCGTATAAAAAGGGCGAATTAATAGAGGCAATAAAAGAATATGATTTAAACAATAGCAAGGAAGGAAGCAAAGAAGGAAGCAAAGAAGGAAGTAATGATGAAAGCAATGTGGTAGCAGCTCCTGTTACAGCTAAGGAAGATAAAAGACGATCAGGTCATCCAGAGATGGAGCAACTGGACAGTGGTGAGACAAAAGAAGGAATTCTAGAGGTATTGCCGGATGGATATGGCTTTATAAGATGTGATAATTATCTTCCCGGTGAAAATGATGTCTATGTATCACCTGCCCAGATAAGAAGATTTAATCTTAAAACGGGCGATATTGTTATGGGAAATACCAGAGTAAAGAGCCAAAGTGAGAAGTTCTCTGCACTATTATATATTAAAGGTGTAAACGGATTTCATCCTAATGAAGCACAAAGACGTCCTAAATTTGAGGATTTAACACCTATATTTCCCAATGAAAGAATACATCTTGAGACACCCGGTGTCGGAGTGGCTATGAGGATGGTAGACTTAATTTCCCCCATAGGCAAGGGACAAAGAGGTATGATTGTGTCACAGCCTAAGACAGGAAAGACAACATTATTAAAGCAGATTGCTAAAGCCGTAACAAGGAACCATCCTGATATGAAGCTATTAATACTTTTGATAGACGAAAGACCTGAGGAGGTTACGGATATCAAGGAATCCATAGAGGGTAAGAATGTCGAAGTTATTTACTCTACATTTGATGAGCTACCTGATAATCATAAACGTGTTTCAGAAATGGTTATCGAAAGGGCTAAACGCTTAGTTGAGCACAAACAGGATGTTATAATATTGTTAGACAGCATTACAAGACTTGCCAGAGCATATAACCTGACTGTACAGCCCAGTGGCAGAACTTTATCAGGAGGACTAGATCCAGCAGCATTATATATGCCTAAGAGGTTCTTCGGAGCAGCCAGGAATATGAGAGAGGGCGGAAGCCTTACTATACTGGCTACGGCATTAGTTGATACTGGTAGCCGTATGGATGATGTGGTATTTGAGGAATTTAAGGGGACCGGTAATATGGAGCTTGTTCTTGACCGAAGCTTATCTGAAAAGCGAATATTTCCTGCCATTGATTTACCCAAGTCCAGCACTAGACGAGAGGATTTACTTCTTACTCAACCGGAGCTTGAGGCTATCTATTTGATGAGAAAGGCTCTTAACAGTATGAAATCAGATGAGGCCCTTGAGAGAATCATCGATATGTTCATAAGAACAAGAACAAATGCTGAATTTATCGATATTATCAAAAAAACCAAAATTGTCTTTTAGGTATTGCAAAGAAAAATCAGCTATGATATAATTAGTGAGCTGTTTATAAGTTGGATTTATTATAAGTAATATTATATATAGACCAATATAAGAAGATTTAGTAGTGAAGAGGTGAAATCATGA
>CAZDWP010000161.1:0-5165 GCA_964508985.1 uncultured Herbinix sp.
CAGCAATAATAAACTTGCAGAACAAAAACAAATAAAATATTTCCCTCCTATTTTCCATGTAAAAGAAAGAGGAGATATAAGCTATGATAGAAAAAGCAAAATAGGTTTTTGCGCATTAGATTCTGATGACAAATATGTTTACGCTTTATATTCTGGAAGAACTTCTGAGAAAGCGGGTATGGAAAGTCACCATTGTGAGCATTTATTGATTTATAATTGGGATGGGGTGCCAGTTAAATACTATCATTTAGAAATTCCGCTATACTCTATGAAATATGATAAAGCAAATAATTCAATTTATGGTATTGGATATAATCCCGAAGGTGTGTTTATTGAATACAAACTAGAAAAACAACATTATAGGAAACAAGGTATAAAGAAATGATTAATCAAAATATAAGAAACATAATACATATATTCATCTTGTTTATAGTAGTACCCATTTTAGCCTGTAGTAAAACAATCAATAATCCAATAGAACATTTCAGTCAAGCCCAAAGACAAAAACTAATCCACTCAAATGTAATTCATTTGGAAGAATTTGATATATTAAAACCAGGACATGTAATTCGAAAAGATGACTCATATATGATTTGGGAAATTAACAATGAGGAAACGTTCCATTTTGTCAATTTTATTTCAAAGGAAGTTATTAAGGGTGTAAAAAAGGGAAGTGGCCCTGGTGAAATTATATTTCCAAGTAGTATTCAGAATAAAAAAGGAAAGTTCTATGTATTTGATCCAGATAATAAAAAAATAAACCAGATTTATATATCGACCGATTCAACATTAAAACTAAAAGAAATCGAAGAGATTAATTTCGATAAAAGATTATTTTTAATAAATTATCAGGGTTCGCATATTATAGCTACTGGTCTATTTGAAGATGCATGGTTAGCCACTTTGAGGGGAAATGGAGAGATAATATCAAAAGTAGACTTTCCCAGTTTTAAAGAAACTAGTGATACCCCCAAGATGGAATTATCAATGTTATATCTCATTACGCATTTGGCAAATAAACCTGATAATAAAAAAGTGGTTGCTGCAACTCAAGACCTTGGAGTTATATCATTTTTCAATTATATCAACGGATCGATATTAGAAGAATATAAGCAGATAAAATACTTTGGACCAAAGTTCAGTTTACAAGAGCGAGGAGGCATTGGATATTCTAAAGATGGTCTAATAGGATTTTGCGGACTAGATTGTGATAACGAGTATGTGTATATTTTATACTCTGGAAGAACATTTGCTGAACATGGAATGCAGAGTCATCATTGTGAAAACTTATTGATATATGACTGGGAGGGTAATCCTATAAAACATTATGTTTTAGATATCCCTATGACCTCTATGAAATATGATAAAAAAAACAATTCTATTTACGGAATAGCATATCATCCTGAAGGTACTTTTGTAGAATATCAGCTCTGATTCGTAAGTTTAAGAGTATCTAATAAACTATTTTTAAAAACACATCTTAAAATAAATACAAATAACCTATCACATCACGGTCTTTATTAGTATATTGCATAATATTTAAAAGAAGAATGAAGAAGTTTAAAAGACATAGGATTACAGATTTTTCGACCAAGATATAAGACTTAGTATATTTCATACATTAGAAAACTATATATTGAAAAATATTTGAACTAAACTTATTTCTAAAAATTCGAGAGAAACAAACTGAAAATTAAATATGGTTTTTTTGAAGCTCCCTACAGATGGATGGGGCCAAATTCACTACGGGATAAGAATATGGTAATTAACTGTATAGATAAGACATTCATTTCTTTTAAAGACTGAATGGCTTATCTGTTTTTCCGGAAAATCAAATTACCAGCAAGTTCTTAACATTTAATGCATATAAAAAATAATTCTTATACAATATCGTATGAGAAAAACTAATTTTTATATGTTATTTACACTCCTTTTTTTTCTTGCAACAACAAGAATAAAGATGGCATAAATACTGTTGCAGCAGCAGTAAGTAGAAAATCGAGAATGAAATTTGTAAGGGCATCTTGCACACAAAATTATATATATCTTTTGTATTCAAACAAAATTATTGAGTATGGTATATATGAGGCGTATCTATCAGATACAATTTTTTTTTGATTGGAACGGTTACCATTCAGCGAGACTATGAGGTGGACAATACGGATGAATCAACAGTAAGAATGAATTTTGAAAAAGCTTCTAAAACTCTATTTCTATACAACTATAAGGGTGAGTTGCAGAAAATTGTAGATGTTGGAATTCCTATATTCAGAATTGCAGGAGATATTAAAAGCAATGATCTGTATGCTTTTGGGGTGGATCCTGGGTTTGTTTTGGTGAAGTGTGAGTTGTAAACAGTCATACCTATTTAAATCATTTACTTTATGATAAAAAAACTATTTATATTGCTAATTGTGACATGCTTCACAATGTGCACCAAAAAGTCACAAACTAATGGTGCTATTTTCGTGGACATGGATAGACCAGAGAAAGTCTCTCTTTTCGATTACTTTCGTTCCATTGAATTAATTCCTTTGGAGACTTCGTCTGATGTGCTTATAAAAGGAATCTATAAAATGGTTATCCATCAAGATAGATATTATGCACTGGACCCTATTCAACGAATTATTTTTGTGTTTGACAAAATGGGTAATTTTCTTTTTAAAATAGATAAAAAAGGTCAGGCTGATGGAGAATATTCACACATTCAGGATTTCAACTTCAACCCTTTTTCAGGCAACCTTGAAATACTTGAAGCTTATGGTAGGGTGCTTATTTATGATTTATCGGGCAACTATATAGAGACAAAACGAATTGCTTTCCCAGGCTTTCGCGCCGTACACACGCTTACTGCTGTAGATAGTGAAACACATGTGTTTCATTCAATGTTTCAACCTAAAAAAATCATTTATTTCAATCTTGATGAGCAAAAGCTTTTGCATGAAGAGTTTGAAGAAACTATGAGACTGGGTAGTTTCTCAAATCATCCTTATCAGTACAAAGACGACTGGTTCTTTTTCCGACCAATTCACCCTGTTGTTTACAAAATGGGAGAGAAACAACTTGAGGTTGCTTTTCAATTCGATTTCGGGAAATATACCCGCGAAGGTACAACTGCTGTTTTCTCAAAAGAATCAGACCGTTCTCTATCTAAAAGTTTAGAGGAACTGTTTGCTCAATCTCCTTACTTGATAGAGGCTGTAAGGCATAACAGTAAATATACTTTTGTTTCGCTTTACTGGAAAGATACAGATCACAAAGCAAATATTATATATGACAAATCCACTGAGAAATCAAAGTTTATCCTTGACTTTACCGAAGATGTTGAGTTTAACTCCTATCGTGGTGAAGAAATTATTGTTACAGACGAATACGTTTTGATGCCTTGCCAGTGGGTTGATTTAGATAAACGCATTACAAAAGATATGCTAGATGACAGACAAAAAGAAGTTTTTGAAAAATTATTACTGGCCGAAATGGAACAAAATCCAGTGTTGATTAAATACTGGTTTAAATGAGAATATTGGAGACTCTCTATACATTTGATGTCTGTTTTGACAAGTTGTGTAGCTATGAAGTGAAGCAGAAAAAGCAATTAAAAAGGCTTTCATTATACCTTCTAACTCAAAAAGAATAATTGCGATAGAATGAAAACAGAATTGAGACAGAATGTTTTTCACTCATTACTTCATTAAAGATTATTTATTTAGTTTCTTTGCATGCAACCTCTTAAACCAGTAGTCGGGAAATGTTTTTAATTAGTCATGATTCAAATTAGAGTTGCAAAACAAGTTCCTATCCACCTCTTATTTATCGCTTTATAGAATGTGAGAAATAAATGAGAGAGAAAATTAGTCGATGAAAACACTAATAAGTTATATTGTATCCAGAAGAGAAAAAACTGAGACAGTAAAACTGCCACAAGACATAAAAAAAGTATTTGACAAGGGAGACTTTGCTTTTTTGTCTATATCAATTAAGATAAAATTCAAACCTATACAGCTTAGCTATTGAAAGGATACATATAGCAGAATTAAGACATCGTAAATTTAAAAAGATTCGATTTTATAAAAACGAACTATGAAAAAATATTTTTATTTATCTCTATTGATTGTCACTAGTTTTTCGTGTGACAAAGATATTAAGAAACGGAATTTAACTGCAGACACGGTTATTTCTATTGATAGAGACAAAATCAACAAAGAAGTGATGAACAAAGCTTCGACCTATATAGAGACCATTCAATATATTCCGTTAGAAACTAATAGTGATAATATAATTGGAAATATTACAAAAATAATATTATCTTCAAAATATATCCATATTTACGATAGTCAAACTAATAATGTTTATCAGTTTGATTATAAAGGAAAATTTGTGAGAAAAATAGGATCAAAGGGAAGTGGTCCGAATGAATATGTAAGAATATCTACTTTTTCAGTTGATCCAAACACAGAAGATATAGCAATTTATTGTGAAATAAGGCAATCAATTATTGAATTCACTTCGGAAGGATTACCAATTTCGGAAAGAAAATTGGGGTTTATTTGTTCTGATTTTATACACTATGAAGACGGATATATGTTTTACGGGGGGAGAATGCCAAATCAAAATATTTTTAAAGACACTTTTCCAGAACAATATCGATTGGTATTTATAGGGGCAAATAATGAAATAATAGAAAAATATTTACCTACAAAATATAATGAAGAATTATTAAAAACAGCTATTACCTATGAGGGAAATTGTTTATATTATACACATAATAAAAAACTAAGATTATTGGAAAGGTCAAATGGACTTGTATATGATATAAACTATAATATGAAGTCAATTTACGTTGTTGATTTTTATAAATACACAATTCCAGTTAGTTTTTTCTATGATTCAAATATTGGAGAGAAAGATATTAAACGTATTGAAAAAAGTGATTGCTGTTATTTATCATCATTTGTTGAGACAGATAACTATATTTATTTATCATATGTTGTAAACGCTCATAACAAAATGATTGGCCAATGCATGTATCTTAAAGGAAGTGCTGAATCTGTCAATATTGGTCCAGTATGGGTAAATGACATTGATAACATAGCTATGCCTACAATCATGGCATCTTTCAACAATACTCTAATCGGATACCACGAAGCATACGAATTAAAAACAAT
>CAZDWP010000162.1:0-5157 GCA_964508985.1 uncultured Herbinix sp.
CAAACATAATGCAGGTAGTAGCTTTGTCTTTGGTGCTCTTTATGACGACAGCCTTCTACTCCTATTATACATTGGATGGCAAGGGGGAAAGCCGTTTCACGGATTCTAAGCTGGTAGGGGATGCCTATTATGAATATGCGGGTATCAACATGAAGAAAAGTGAGATTGATATTTCCATATATGGAAGATCACCCGGTGGATACTTCCCTATGACTGAAAATGTTGATTTTGGGATAACTCAAAAGGTTTTAGATACTATACTCTCAATACCTGGTGTAAATAACGCTCGTTCTTACAAAGTAAATACCGGCACGAGTGTTGTGTACTCTAAAGATGATGAAAATGTACCAAGCTTTTTCAAGAAACTTCTAAGAGATAATCCTAGAATGGCTTTTACTGAGGAGTTTGAGGAATTCTATGATGTTCCCAACATACAGCATTATCCTTTACCTACGGTTATGTGCAATGATATAATAATAGAAAACCTATCTGAGTTTTTAGCCGAAGGTCAAATAGGAAAATATGATAACGGCGTGACTTTAATAGTATATGAAGATGAAAAAACAGATATACCATACAGTGTTGGGGATATAGTTCCTATGATATACATAATTGCATCTGACGACATCATGAATTATATAAGCAAGTATGAATATGAGGTAATCGTTGAGGGTATCGCAGTTATTCCACCTTCAGTCGCCGAAGAGGATGAGATACTGAATCATATGTTTAGAAGTCAAGGTGTTACGATGGCCATGACAACCCATAGCGATTTAGACATGCATAAGCAAAATTATGAGTATACATATATACAATTTGATAAAGGCAGCAATGCCGACGGCATTATATCCCAAATCAGAACTCTACTTGAACCGTCAATGCATGTAAAGCTCCAGACCTTAGAGGACTGTGACAAGGATTTCTTGCAGAGCCAGATAGAGCGATATTTAAGCATTATATTTATCTTTATATTGCTCATAATTATGACCATAGTCGGTTATTTCAGCCTGATCTCTATGAAGATACATAACAACAAGGGCAATATTGCAATTGCCAGAGCTTTGGGTATTACAAAAGTAAAATCGATAAATTTGTTCTTAATCAACAACATTATTAATACACTTGCAGCATGTATTGTAGGTACGGGACTGATTTATTCCATGAGGTGGCTCTTAATTATTAAATACAATGAAGCTACCGCACTTTACGAAAAATACGGGTTTGCAGGGTCGAATTATGATAAGTACCACATGATTACTAAGTTAGAGAATACCTATTTACTCAAATATGAAATGCATAGTGCTCCTATCGTTAAGGTTATTATCCTTGTAAGTGTGGTCCTTATTATGCTTACAATCGCAGCCACCTTGCTTACGGCAGGTAAGGAATGTGCTTTTAATATTTCAGAGGAGCTATCAAAAAATTCAAAGGAGTGATTAGCGTGAAAGATACATATCTTTCACGCAGCAAATTTGTGCCGGTGCCCAAATTCGCGGTGCTTTGCGGAAAGGAGATTTATATGACGGATATCCTAAAGGTAGAAAATCTTACAAAGATCTATGGAAAAGGAGAAGCAAGCGTAACAGCATTAAAGCAGGTTAATGTCACATTTGAAGCCAACAAAATCACTGTGATTGTCGGCACTTCGGGAAGCAGAAAGTCAACACTGCTCAATCTAATTGGGGGTCTGGATAGAAACGCATCAGGTAGTGTTCTGCTCGGTGAAAGTGATTTATTGAAGATGGGGGATTCAGAGCTGGCGAGGATAAGAACCCGTAAGATAGGATTTGTCTTCCAGTTCTTCAAGCTTATTCCTGAGCTTACCGCAAAGGAGAACATCATCCTTCCCGCATTGATTTATAAAAGAAAACAAGATGACACATCTCTAATGGAGCTGACCGATAAGTTAAAGATTTCAGACAGGTTGTCGCATTATCCGTCACAACTCTCAGGCGGACAGCAGCAACGTGCCGCGATTGCCCGTGCCCTGATAAATAACCCTGATGTTTTACTTTGTGATGAGCCGACAGGTAATCTGGATGTAGCCTCGGGAAAAGAAGTGATGGACCTTCTTGTCGACTCATGCCGTCAGATGGGAAAGACCGTGCTAATCGTAACCCATGATATGAATATTGCTGAAAGAGCAGACAGAATTATACGAATTGAGGATGGAAGCATCATTTCAGATACTATGAATGAGTAATTTGGCAGTACTTTAGGGGGAGCCTATGAGAAATTATATTTTCTTAATAAAAAATATTGACTATATAATAAGGACCAGCTTTTTAAAGCATTATTGTCGGTAATGATTTTGGCAGCCATGCTTATGATTGCTTCAAAAGCTTTTACTTGATTGTCACCTCGGTCTCTATATATAAAAATAAATTTCCTACCTAACAAATTAGTTTGATATTTCTTAGCACATTTCATTACAATACGCCTTGCTTCTTCTAAAGTATATAACTGCATCTGCATTCATCACCACAAGTGCCTTAATTAAACAAACAATTTATCAGAATGCTCTTATTTCCTTAGCTAGACTAAACGGAATAATCTCTCCCGTCATAGTCTCAATATAAGCCTTTTCTTCATGCATATTGCCGGGTATCGTACTCAACGAACCACCGAGGGGAACAGACCGAACCCATCACCAAATACGGAGCCATGCGGCGGTCGTATCTCAGGGAACACCACCCAATCACCTACAACCGGCTATTGCTGACGGAGTGGTTGTTCCCGCACCTGCGAGAAGTCCAACAGACGGCACAGGAGCGACTTGACGGCATCATGTCGGACATACTGGTATCGGACCCGCCCCCGACAAAGCCGCCGACAATCTCGCGTGGGCGGCGCATATGACGGAGATTCACCGGATAGCAGAAAAGATGATGCTTGACGAAGTGGTGTACGCCTAACAGCAGAAACGGGACGCTCCGATAAGATAAGGATATCCTTTGCTAAGGAATTCATTTCTGATTGGTTTAATTCTTCATTTATAAGTCGATTATTCATTTCCCCATATTGTATTTCAATTTCAGCAAGCTCTGCTGTAATATCTACATCTGAGTTATCATTCCCTATTCCACAATCACATGACTAGAAAAGCCCTCTTCTGTTTCTACATTATACAGTCCATAAAACGATAAATGCTCATCCGTCATTTCATTTAAATCCATGTAGCTTACCCAGCTTCTATAGCTTTCAGGTAATTCTTTTATTGGAGCTTGAGGTGTGTAGATATAAATTTCTTTTGCACCATCTAACCCATAGGGCTCACTATAGATGTATCTGATTCCATCAATTATTTCTTCCCTTCCTACTTCCTGCTTAAGCTTGATGCTTTCAATTGACATGGAGTAAGTATAATCATTTACTTTCTTTGGTCTAGTAAATTTACCTTCAAAGACGGAGGAATACATAGTTCCGTTTGGATAGCCTTCACCAGTATCGCCTATATCAGAATCATAATAGCCTCCTCTGAACGTTCCATCCTTATTAATACTTAATGATGTTTGCCAGGCACCACCTCCACTGAGAAAATCAAATTGATGCCTTGATATTTCAGAAAATAGAATCGTTGATTCTTCGCCACTATTGTCTACAGGGCCTGGAGTTATCTCTTCGTCATTTGCATTTATTGGGGTTATTTCATCTGTACTATCATTCTCTGCAGGTCTACTGTCTATTACTTGATTATTATCTGAATTTATATTGTCGGGTGCCTTATTCTCACTCTGACAAGCTGAAAATAAAACTAGGGAGCTGCATACTGCCAGCAATAATAATTTATGCTTGTATGTAGATTTATCTATCATTCTAATTTTTGTAGTAAATGCTATGTGTTTATCTCTCATTTAGTTACTCCTCATATTTTCAAATATTCTTGGTCCGCTAGTACTTTTTCTATATCCTCTATTTTTCAGCTTTTGATTGAATACCTATTCTCCCCTTTTCCTATCGTCCTTGTATTTCTTGGATTTTTGCCACCAGTTTCTCAGTAGCTTTTAAATGGGTTGCTTCAGTGGGATGCCAATCAGCGGCATACCCGTCACTTTGCATTTGCTGGTCAAATTTTAATAGGTCAATATTATAATCTCCTGTTTCATTCATATAATTATTGACTGCAAGCTCAATTGATGGATAAAGCCCTGCTCCCACTATACCAAATGAACATAATATTGTTGCATCTGGGTTGTATTCACGAACCTTCTTAATAAATGCCTCAACATGCTTTTTACATATCACCATTCGGTACTCTCTTTCATTGAGCCATTTATCAGGTGTCAGAGAACCCGAATCCGGGAAATCCTCTAACCCTTCAATGGCATCTAAAATATGGTCACGTTTTTCAAAGGCATTAATGCTCATCAGAACCATATCACCTTCACCTTTTTTAGTTATATATAAATAGGTTCTTTTGTCTCCTTTGCCAGATTAGAAATCGTTGTATAGTCATTTCTCAATGCCGGTGAAGCTTTAATAATCGTCCCCCACTATTTGTTGGTATTCATTGTTGTGATATCTCTCATTAACACTTTCCTCTGATGGTTCAACTGCAGTTACCATATTATTTTTCGCTAAATAATCTGCTGTTACTCCTATGCCACTTCCAAAATCCAAGATCTTTTTCCTGTAACCTCACCCAATTGAAGCCAGACAATTCGCTTCATAAGAAGTTCCCATGGTTGTAATTTTTTAATTCCATAATGCCTCCCTATGCCATTATTCGCTTTCTGTTTTTATAAATAACCTCTTGTAAACCGACTTTGTCTACCAAAGACTTTGCTACTAGATAATCTGCACCCAGATCCATCACAACGTGTGCGTCAGAACATATAATTCCATATCAGCTTCAGAATCACACGATAGCTCTGTATGTATATGTAAATCCCTCATTTTATACTACCCCTTTATATTAATACTATTTTACCATTTTTTCGAATCTTTTTCATTATCTTTCTGAATCTACTTTACAAATACCCACCACTGACTTCCAAATAACATTTCCTGCGTACGAATACATCTAAAATCCACTATTCCCACCTTGTCTCTCTGCTATCTTTTCTATTTCCTTACGAAATCCTCTGCTGTTTTTTAAGTTAAGATTAGCAAGTAGATCTCCTTCCAGATACTGTTCCTCTATTTCTTCTGAATAGG
>CAZDWP010000163.1:0-5157 GCA_964508985.1 uncultured Herbinix sp.
ATTACACCTTTTCAAGTATTTTTATAACATCCATAAATTTTGCATACTTTATCTACTCATATCCTTTAATCCTCTTTTTGTACATTTATCTACTTATATTGTTTTTTCTACATATAATAGAAGCAAAGAATAAGCGAGGTTTTATATGGATATATACGTAGTACAACCTGGTGATACTATAGAAGAAATCGCTAATATGTATGAAATTACCGTAGAGAAATTAATCAGGGATAATGAATTAGTAAATCCGGACAATCTCCTTGTGGGCCAGACTATAGTTATTGTATATCCCAGCAAAACCTATACGGTTATAGAAGGAGATACATTAGGGACCATAGCAGCAGATAATAATATAAGAGTAGGTGAAATATTAAGGAACAATCCCTTTCTTGCGGATCGGGAATATATTTATCCAGGGGAAGAATTAGCTATAAGTTTTAACCGAACAGCAAGTTTTTCTACCTATGGCTATGCCAATATATTTATAAATAGAGATACCTTAAGAAAGACGCTGCCATACTTAACCTATCTATCCATATATAATTACCAAATAGGCAATAACGGTGAGGCTCTTGGATCTGATGACGATATAGATATTATACAAACAGCTATAGAGTATGGAGTTATTCCTCTTATGCACTTGGCCGCTATAAGTTTAATAGGTGAATTTGACGTCAATTTGACCTATAGGCTTTTGAATGATGAGGTGTTACAGGATACACTTTTCGAAAATGTTATAAATGTTTTAAGAGATAAAGAATATTATGGGATTATTATATCCGCCCAATATATTACTTCAGAAAATCAGGATCTTTTTTTGAATTATACAAGAAGATTTTCAGAGCGACTGAGTCAGGATGGTTATTTGACTCTTATAGCAATTAATCCAAAGGTTAATACTTTAGATGATGAGGTGGTATATGAAGACATTGATTATTCAAAATTCTCAGACGTTGTCTATTCTATTCTATTTTTACAATATACCTGGGGCATACTTGACACTCCTCCTGCACCTGTTATCTCAATTAGCAATCTAAGTGTTTTTATAGATTCTATACAGACACAAATAGATGCCGATAAGATATCAATCGGTATCCCTGTACTGGGATACATGTGGGAGCTTCCATATGTCGCTGGATTTTCCAGCAGCAACATCCTAAGCAGAGATAATGTTTATAATCTGGCTATAAACGTTGGAGCTACCATACAATTCGACGAAGTATCTCAAACTCCATTCTTTATTTTTGAAAATACAAGTAACAATAATATTCAGTATATTGTTTGGTATATATATGCCATAACATTCGATTCTCTTATGAGGTTATTGATAGAAAAAGGCATAGCTTCAACCAGTGTGTGGAACATAATGTCGTACTTTGCTCAGCTTTGGCTTGTTATAAACAGCCAATATAAAATTGTAAAGCTATTACCTGAATTCTAAAACCGGTACCAGGTACCGGTTTACATTGGTACCTGGTACCGTTTTTTGTTTTATACTACCTCTCTGATTAGCATTGGCGGTACCCTATGAAGTATATCCATCGTTACCTTATTATCAAAAATCCATGTGTCTATCTCATTCTTAGGAATCACCAGTGGCATACGATGGTGAACGTCGCTTATAGATTCGTTGGCGGCTGTGGTAAGGATGACAAATCGTAGCTCATCCTGATAATAATTAAATAAGCCGGCCATATAGAGTGCATCGCTACCATCCAGCCTAAACATTATTTTTCTTTTCTCGCTGTCCCACTCGTAGAATCCTGAGGACGGAATGATACATCTACGGTTAATGGCGCTATCTCTAAAGGTCCTTTTCTCAAAGACAGTCTCAGAACGGGCATTTATTATTACGCCCTTATTATCAAACTTGGGAAATCCCCAGACACTTAGAACGGGGGATGGCAGTTTCTCCTCTCCGACAAGAAGCGGCACCTGGTTAGTGGGAAATATCTCTCCGCTTTTATATTCCTTTCCATGTATCTTGGCATTTAATTTCTCTATAATCTCTCTGAGTTCATCACTTTGTTCGACTGTAAAATTATATCTTCCGCACATAATCTTCCTCATTTCATTATCAGTGCCAGGCACCATATGCTGCCCATCTTAAAGTGCTAATCCTTAATATATTTTACTATATGACTTATGTCTTTACAACCTATAATGGTACCAGGTACCGTACCTGGTACCGAACTTCTTACTTTCTTTTCCACTATACCCAAGAATCTTATATGGTTTTGTCGAATTATATCATTTACAATTATTTACGTAACAAGCAAACGGTCAGAATAGTCAAATACAAGGAGGTATTCATGAATATTCTTAAAAAGGCGGGCGTTTTTGTCGCTCTACTATTGCTTTCTCTTACGATGCTTTCATCATATGCTTACGCAGCTGATTACACCATAGTTCCAAATGATTCACTTTATCACATTGGAGTTCTATTTAATACATCAGCGAACGGCTTAATGTCTGATAATAATTTAAGCTCCACTATGATATTTCCAGGCCAAAAAATCAAGGTTCCCGCTGAGATTTATACGGTTAAAAGCGGAGACACCATGTTTCTTATTGCCTCAAGGTATAACCTTTCCCTTCTAGACCTTAGAAAGGCTAACAACAAATGGGACAGCCACATTATACCGGGACAGAGACTACTACTTCCCGGCATTAAGCCCACGGTAATTTCTTATAAAAGTTCCGAGGTGGATTTACTAGCAAGGCTTATCGCCGCCGAGGCTATCGGCGAGTCCTATGATGCCATGGTAGCCGTAGGTGCTGTGGTGGTAAACCGTGTTAAAAACCCGGATTGGCCAAATAGCATCAGTGCGGTTATCAACCATGTAAGCGCAGGTCATTATCAGTTCAGCCCAGTACAAAACGGTTTTATCAATAAGCCCGCTACAGATGATACCCTTCATGCCGCTTGGGCCGCATTATATGGTGCTGATCCTAGTAAGGGAGCTATATTCTATTATGATAAAACATCAACGAATCAATGGATGCGTTCAAAGCCTATAACGACTCGAATCGGAAATATGATATTTGCAAAATAATATAATGTCAAAAGCGTACTTCCAAAAGCGTACCAGGTACCAATATCAAAATGTACCTGGTACCCTTTTATATATACATTTTGGCTAAATACCATTTGACATTTATATAATTTACATTATGATAGAGTATAGTGTTTTTTAGATTCTATCGGGCAGAATTTTCGACATAGGACAATTGACTTATTAATCAGAAAAAGACTTATGTAAAATTCTAAATTAACCGATAATTTTCATAGAATATAATAGGAGGTTACTTTATGAAGGCCGGGTTTGATCCACAGAAGTATATTGAGGAGCAATCAAAATATATCTTGGAACGAGTAAATAATTATGACAAGCTTTATCTGGAATTTGGTGGGAAATTGATAGGTGACAAGCATGCAAAGCGAGTCCTACCCGGTTTTGACGAGGACGCCAAAATTAAGCTACTTCAAAAGCTTAAGGATCAGGCGGAGATAATAATATGCGTATACGCTGGTGACATAGAAAAAAATAAAATACGCGGCGACTTTGGGATTACCTATGACATGGAGGTCCTTAGGCTGCTAGACGATTTTCGCAGCTTTAACCTTAAGGTAAACAGCGTGGTAATTACCCGGTATACCAAGCAGCCCGCAACTGATGTATTTGTTAACAAGCTTGAAAGACGTAATATTAAGGTATATAAGCACACTTCAATTCCTGGTTATCCTGCCGATGTGGATACAATAGTAAGCGAGGCTGGCTACGGTAGTAATCCTTATATCACCACCTCTATGCCTATTGTAGTAGTAACTGCTCCAGGTGCCAATAGTGGCAAGCTTGCCACATGTCTAAGTCAGCTATACCATGAATATCAGCATGGGCGTGAAGCTGGTTATTCAAAATTCGAAACATTTCCGGTATGGAATCTATCTCTAAAGCATCCTGTTAATCTCGCCTACGAAGCCGCCACTATAGACTTAAAGGACGTCAATATGATTGATAACTTTCATTTCGAAAAATATCATGAGGTTTCCGTAAATTATAATAGAGATATGGAGATGTTCCCTGTAGTTAGAAGAATTATAGAGAAAATTACAGGTAAGGAATCAGTATACTATTCCCCTACAGATATGGGTGTAAATAGAGTTGGTTTTGGAATTCTAGACGATGATATAGTATCAGAAGCATCGAAGCAGGAAATAATCCGTAGATATTTTGCTACTGCCTGTGATTTTAAGAAGGGACTTTACGATGAGGAATCCCTAAACCGCATGAAGGTTATTATGGAGGAGCTTTCCCTAAAGCAAGAGGATAGACCCTGTGTAATACCAGCTAGAGATTATGCTTCCAAGCTTAAGGAGAATTGCCACGAGAACGATACTGTATCTGTGATTGCTTTTGAAATGCCCGACGGAAAAATAATAACCGGCAGAAGCTCATCAACCATGGACTGTAGCTCTGCCGCCCTATTAAATGCTATTAAATACCTTGGCGGAATCACCGATGAAATCTTTCTCCTGTCTCCTTTAATTCTAAGTACAATTCGTGATTTAAAGGAAAAGGATCTAAAAAGTAAGATAACCCATTTGAATGCAAATGAAATATTAATCGCACTTAGTATATGCGCTGTTACAAATCCCACGGCCCAGTTAGCATATGATAAACTATCCTTACTAAAAGGAATCCAAGCTCACTGTACCTCAATGCTCAATAAAAATGATGAGCAGATACTAAGAAAGCTTGGAATAGATGTAACCTCTGACCCTTTTTATCCATCTGAAAATTTATACTACGTATAAAAGCGAGAAGAATAAGACAAGGAGAAACGTCCCCTTGTCTTCCCTTGTTACTCTGCCAATGAGATTATATCCCAGGCATCGCTGTTTATTACTACATCGTATTCAGATGACCACGAAGAATAATAATCAGCAAACAGCTTGGTACGTCTTTCCTCTATAATATTCTCTTTAACACGGATGGTTGCGTCTTCATTAAAATCAGTTACACAGTATATAATATGCCATCCATATTCCGTGGTTATAAGGCCACTGGTTTCACCGGTCTTTAGATTAAAGGCTGCCTGTTCAAAGGTATCACTATATTTTTCGGGTCCTTCTCCTCTTCCGAAGGTATATTC
>CAZDWP010000164.1:0-5141 GCA_964508985.1 uncultured Herbinix sp.
TGCTACCCTTGATGCCACCTTTCCAGACAGTGTTTGAAAATATTTCATTGGAAAGTGATTGGGGAGGGGCAAATGTTAAATTTAGCAATCCTTCTGAAGCCCATTTGGGTATTTCCATTATATATGTAGACAGTACTGGATACTGGAATTCTGGAATAACTAACTATTCAAAAAGACAGCATGGTTCCTTTTCAATTCGGGGGTTTGACTCAGTGGAGACAACATTTGGTGTTTATCTAACTGACAGGTGGGGTAACATGACTGATACGATTGTTAAAAATCTACTCCCGATGTTTGAACAGCAATTAGATCGGAAGAAATTTGGAGGTGTATCGCTGTCTGGAGATGCCAAGAGTGCTTGGGGCTGGGTTTTACCCAGACTTTGGGATGGCTCATTAGATGGTGCTAATGGCTTTCATACAGATATTGATGGAAAGTGGCCGCAATATTTCACGATTGACTTGGGAGTTGAAGGGGGTGTTAAATTGAGTCGTTTTAAATTCTGGCAAAGGCCTGAAACTTTGTATCGTTTTAATGACCGTAACATCAAGAAATTCGAAGTTTGGGGAAGTGCGAATCCTAACCCCAACGGTACATTTGATGAATCTTGGAATCATCTACTTACAGGGGAGGTTGAAAAACCATCGGGTTTACCGATGGGGCAGGTTACAGATGAAGATTTACAAGCAATTGCTGATGGTCACGAATTTCAATTTCCTCTTGAAATACCTCATAATATACGTTATATCCGAATAAAAGTAATAGAAACGTGGGCAAAAATAAATTGTTTCTATTTAATGGAGGTTGCATTCTATGGAACCGAGACTAAAGAAAAGGAAAAATAGATTTAATGACAATAAATATCAATAAAAACATATGAAAAAAAGAACGCAATGGTATTTAATCATAATCATTCTTTGTTCGCCCATTATTATCACGGCATGCAGCAAATGGGATGATTATAAAAAGTACATAGATGAAAATAGAATCTATCCACAAAAACCAGATTCATTGAAAGTGTATCCGGGAAAGAATAGGGCTTTGCTTGAATGGATCATTGTTGATCCGAAAGTCACTACCTGCAAAGTTCAGTATACACAAGAAGGGCAAAAAGACTCTGTTTTTGTTCCAATAGATAAACAGAATAATTACACCAGTGATACCATTCGATTAATTGTAGAAGACCTGAAGGAAACAACTTGCTATTTCAATATCATATCTTATGATGACTTGGACCATTCTTCGTTGCCTGTGGAAGTAGAAAAGTATGTTTATGGCGAAAAGTATCAGGAATCATTATTGAATAGGCTGTTGAAGAGTCGTCAATTAAATAACAATGATTTGGTTCTGAAATGGTATGACGCGTCTGAGACTGAAGTGGGAATAGAATTAAATTATAAGGATATTTCCAATAATTTAAAAACAATTTTTGTCCCCGATACAATTACATCTACCATTATATCTGATTTTAATGTTGATTATCCTTTGACTTTCCGTACTTTGCATTTGCCGGAACCGACAGCAATCGATACCTTTTATTCCTCTGTTGAAGAAATAAAGATCAGTTTCCCGTCCGAATTGACAAATGCGCAAGCACCTTTCGAAGTAACGGATAAAGGATGGTGGTTGAAAAATAGGGCCGGCACAGTCTCGGATTGGATCGTTAACGATGGGGTTGATGCACAAGGAAGTGTTGATCAAAACTGGGGTAGACGTATGGTGATGTGGGGATGGGCAGGATTTACTCCTGCTCCCAGAATAACAAACGGGAAGATATATCAAATTCTCTCGCTACCGGTGGGAACATATTTATTCCGGTCGACTATTTTCAAGATGTCCTCCCAAAATAATCAAGTATACCTTGTAGTAAACAAGGGGCATTCGTTACCAGATATCAACAGCATCGAAACAGAAGCACTTTCTTTCGTTAATATCAGTTCAACGTTCGTGAATGACAATGATGTCGCAATATGTGAATTCACATTAGAGACACCATCAACAGTTTCACTGGGAGTAGTTGGTAACGTTGGTCCTGATCAAGAAGTGTTTTTTCAAAAATTTGAGTTGATTACCAATTAACTCAAATCACTAATTGGTAAATGGAATAGTTATGGAGGATGACCTCTAATAATCAACAGAATTGATCAAGGTTATGGGAAGAACGATTAAAGTATATCCACCCAAATATTGCTTGTTTTACGATAATCACACCATGAAATCTGTCCCAGATGTAGGTGAGAATTTCGACGCGGACGCTTTCACCGATAGGATAAAGCGTTGTGGGGTAGATTATCTAATATTTCATGCTCGTTGCAACCAAGGGTTGGCATACTATGATACTAGGATTGGTATAAAACACCCGTCGCTCACTTATGACCTTTTCGGGAATTTGTCGGAGGCTTGTAATAAAAAAGGCATCGCCTTAGCAGCTTACTTTAACGCGGGTATCAGTAGTGAAGAGGGGGTACTGCACCGTGATTGGACCACGTTGTATTTTGACGGTCGATCTTTGCGTGAGCCTCGTTTAACACCACATGTTCGTACCATGTGCTATAATTCCGGTTATCGCGATCATTTAGTGGCGATGATTAAAGAAGTAGCGAGTAACTACAAAATTGCAGGTGTGATGGTCGATTGCCTGATTAACTACCCTTGTGTTTGCCCGGTATGTGTAAAAGAGATGAAAGAGACAGGTCTGAATTGGACAGATTTAAATGTTGTGACACGTTTTTCTGAGGCTTCAGCAGTACGGTTGGCAAAAGATATTGCGGGGGAACTGAAAAAGATAGCTCCTGACGTACTTATTTCCAATAATTATCCCAGCTACGAAGAATTGATCGATATAAACAGTTATTTTGATGTTGTCTGTCTGCCCGCATCAGAGGGTAATTACGATTATCTACCGGTAATGGCGCATTACGTGCGAACTTTGAGTGATATGCCGGTACTGAACATGACAGGCCGTTTTTATGAATGGGGGGATTTTGGGGGACTATTACCGGAGGAAGCAATTAAATCCGAATTGCTCTATGGGTTGGCGAATGGTATGCGCCCCAATGTAGGAGGGCATTTTCATCCACGTGGAGACCTTGAGGTCGCGGTATTCGACAGAATCGAGAAAATATACAAAGAGATCCAAACTAGAGAGGAATGGTATGACAAAGCGAAAGCAGTTACTGAAATAGCTGTCGTTTATCCAAAATCCATTCATAATATTAAAGAGAGCGAAATATTAAGAGCCGCTGTAAGGATGTTAAGCGAGTTAAAACAGCAGTTTGATGTGGTGACGCTTGCTTCGGACTGGTCAAAATATGAAGTGTTAATTTTTCCGGACAGCATACTATTCACCAAGGATATTTTAAAACGTGTGAAAATCCACCTTGATGAAGGCAAAGCCGTTATCTCTACCGGTAGATCTGGATTAAACGAGGAGAAAACAGCCTTTGCTTTAGAAAGTCAATGGGGAGTGAAATACACAGGAAGAAGCGAGTTTGATCCCGCGTATTTTATTGTTGGTGAACTCTTTAATCAGGGATTGCCTGAAATGCCCCTGTCTCTCTATTCATCGGGAATTGGCCTGCATCCACTCGAGGGTACGCGGGTAGAGGCGAATCTAGTGAAACCTTATCAAAACAGGGGATGGGACGGCACTTATGCTATCGTGTACACTCCTCCGCGAGAAATTACCAATAAGCCAGCCCTCACAATAAATGGGAAGGTTGCTCATTTTAGCCACGAAATATTTTCAGGCTATTTTAAAAAAGCATCTGTCGAGCTGAGAAGGATTTTTTCAAACGTGTTGCAGACATTCTTCTCAGAAAACATGGTAAAGTGTGAAAATTTGCCAACCTTTGCACGAGTATTCGTAACCGAGCAATCCAACCGGAAGATGGTGCACCTGCTTTCTTATGTCCCTGAAATGCGCGGCAATACACCGATAATTGAAGAAGGGGTTGAAATCCATCATGTCACCATCATGATAAGGAACGACAATAGAACTTTTAGTAAAGTCTACACGGCCCCTGAGAAAAGGGATCTGCCGTTTGAAAGGATACATGGGTACACGAAGACCGTTGTGGATAGAAGCAAAGGTTACTCCCTGATAGTTTTTGAAGAATAACCAGGCTATCTATATACCGACAAAGAAACAAAATAAAAAGAATCAAAATAAAAAGAATCAACATGAAAAGTATAAAAAGAATTACTCCCTTATTAGTTGGACTCACTGCTATTGTTCTGATATCTTGTACAGGAGGAAGTGAGAAAAATAACAATAGCAATGATGTTATCATTGAAAACGACCAATTTAAACTGGTGGTTCGAAGCAACGCAATCGCCAAAAGCCTAGTACTGAAATCTAGTGGAGAGGAATGTTTGATGCCGGGGGAAAGTATTCCACTTTTCTCGGTCACCCAAGAGCGCCCCTACCATAACGAGATCAAATTAGGGCATCCAAATAAAAAAACCACGTTTCAGGCAGATACCATTTACAAAGAGGGGAATCGGCTTATCGTGGGCTTCGAGCTAGTTCCCTACGAGGCTGTGTTAAAGATAAATGAGACTCCAAGCTACGTGGGATTTTCACTGGAGGGATTTAAAGTAGAACCCGGTACTTATCCCGATTACCTCAAAATTACGCCACCCCCGGCCACCGAAATTTGTTTGTTGCAAC
The DNA here is from genome assembly GCA_964508985.1 of uncultured Herbinix sp. Lineage (GTDB taxonomy): Bacteria > Bacillota > Clostridia > Lachnospirales > Lachnospiraceae > Mobilitalea. The sequence continues at coordinate 4,673 of CAZDWP010000164.1, forward strand.
TGGCGATTCGGGACCGCGAAAATTTTGGCGAATGGTTAAACGTAAGCTGGGATGATAATGTAGCCATTAACGTGATAGGTACGGATCCGTACGCGTATATCGATTTCGAGAAACGTAGCGGGTTCACGGTTTTAAAGGCAAGTGCTATCAAGGAGATTCAATTTGAAGGGACCGGCGCGGCATTAATCGTTTCAGGAAGCGATAAACTGTTGGACAATATCGAACGACTCGAAGAAGATTTTGATTTACCCAGGGGCGTAAAAAGCCGTCGAAGTGATTTAATTAACGCCTCCTACTATTGGACCGCAAACGTGAATCCTTCCAATGTAGATGAGCATATTAAATACGCCAAGATGGGTGGTTTTAGAACAATGAATATTTACTATCCCAGCTTCGAAGAATATGGAGGATATAACCGTATAGGCAATTATGAAATTGATCAGAGGCACTATCCCAATGGGAAGGAAGA
>CAZDWP010000165.1:0-5110 GCA_964508985.1 uncultured Herbinix sp.
TTAAATCATCCTCGGTAATAAGCTGCAATTGAGTTCTAGGTTCATTGTTGATACGTCGCATTCTGTCTATAAAAATGTTTTTGGCTGTTTTATAAAGCCATGAACGGCACTGAATCTGGGTCAGTTCATTAAGTATATGAGCATTTTCTAATCCTCTCATAAATGTATCCTGAACAATATCCTCGGCCAAAGCACGGTTATTGGAGGAAAGATTAATACAATACCATAGAAGCTGATTATGGTAATCCCTATATAGGTTTTCGATCATGCAAATATCCTCCCTTTTTGTGCTTATACTAATAAAACGAATAAGAAAGCTAAAGTGTTGATGAAAAATAAAAATTATTTGGTACCAGGTACGGTACCTGGTACCGATTTATTGACAGCAGTAGTATTTTTTGCTATATTGACCTTACTTTAATATAAGAATTCTATAATGATATGAGTAAATTAAGCAAGCTAATATTTATATACAAGAGGTTCTATGGCAAAAAATGAGTATTATTCTCTAACAAAACAAGAAAAAATGAAAAGGCTAAGAGAAATTATATTGGTGTTTCTTAAACTTGGAGCGACTGCTTTCGGAGGACCGGCAGCCCATGTGGCTATGATGGAAGAAGAGATAATAAGTAAAAGAAAATGGATAAGTAAAGAGAAATTCATGGATTTTTACGGTGCTACTAATTTACTTCCGGGTCCAAATTCTACGGAATTAGCCATTCACCTAAGTTATGAACGAGGGGGAAGCTTAGGGCTTATTCTTGGAGGAGTTTCTTTTATACTTCCTGCAATGCTAAGTGTTATTATTCTTGCAGTTATATATGGTAGATATGGTGAGTTGCCTGAGATAGCGGGAATTTCCTATGGGATTAAGCCAGTGGTAATTGCTATAATTCTTCAGGCCTTAATTCGCCTAGCAAAATCAGTCCTTAAGAACATACCCATTATTGCTATTAGCATAATAGTTGTAGTATTATCGTTTTTTGGATTAAATGAAATTCTTCTTCTAGCATCCGCTGGTTTAGTAATTATGCTGATAGAGAACAGAAGGAAGCTAAAGTACAATAAATTACCTATGTTCGCTACTTTTTTCCCTGTATTTTCTGCAGGTATAAATGCTAACGCTAGCAAGCATATATCATTGCCAGGTGTGTTTTTAAGTTTTCTAAAAATAGGCTCGGTTTTGTATGGTAGTGGATATGTGCTATTAGCGTTTATGGAAGCAGATTTTGTTGAAAGACTTGGGCTTATTACAAGTGAGCAATTAATTGATGCTGTGTCGGTAGGACAAATCACACCGGGGCCTGTATTTACTACTGCCACATTTGTAGGATATATAATAAAGGGAATACCCGGAGCCATATTGGCCACAATAGGCATATTCTTACCTGCATTTATATTGGTGGGTGCCCTTAACAGGCTGATTCCAAAGCTAAGGAATTCAACATGGTTTGGAGGGTTTCTGGATGGTTTGAATGGGGCATCCTTGGCATTAATGGCAGTTGTAAACTGGAAGCTTGGGGTTTCTGCTATTGTTGACTGGCCAACAGTGATATTAGCAGGGGTTTCCTTTCTCCTGGTATTTCGATTTAAGATTAATTCAGCCTGGCTTATACTAGGCGGCGGACTAATTGGTTATCTATTAACACTGTTAGCTGCTATATAAAGAAAGAAGGTTTATCATGAAAGCAAATATAACATATATAAATCATAGCGGATTTTTGATGGAGTGGGATAATTGCTATTTTCTATTTGACTATTACAATGGTCAGATCCCCAGCCTAGATAATAATAAAATGCTTGTAGTGTTTGTAAGTCACGGACATGGGGATCATTTTAACCCTGAGATTTTCAAATTATATAAGGAACATCCAAAGATAACTTATCTTATTTCTTCGGATATTAAGTTAAATGAAAGAACAAAACTAAAGCATGGCATTACAGAGGAAATATGGGAGCTTATAAAGATTGTAAGGCCATATCAGGAATACGAGCTCTTTGATGAAGATAAGAATAAAATTCTTATTAAGACCCTAAAATCAACTGATAGCGGAGTCGCTTTCATAATTGAGTACTGTGAAAAAACTATCTACCATGCCGGTGATTTAAATCTTTGGGTTTGGATGGGTGAGGATAAGCAATTTAATAACGATATGAGAGCAAAGTTTAATAAAGAAATTTCAAGGCTTGAAAATACTACTCTTGATATAGCATTTGCTCCTATAGATCCGAGGCAAGAGGAATGGTATGGTCTGGGTATGGATGCACTTCTTAAAAGTGCAAATGTAAGATATATGTTTCCTATGCATTTTTGGGAAAAGCCTGAGATAATTCAGAAGTATAAAAAAGATACCGAAGCGATTAAATCATCTGCTATAATTATGGATGTAGGTAAGCAAGGGCAAAGTTGGAGCTTAGAGATATAAACATATATATAATGAGGAACAGGAGTCTTTTATGCCAGTAGACAATAATAAAAAACAGGACGAGAACATTTCATGTGATTTATCACTTGAATGTATTGCCAAGATTCATACTGAATTTCCTGAGAAGTTCGGGGTACCGAGACAAAGCGGAATTGTAGATGAACTAAAAGCTACAATTATATTCGAATCAAAATATCGTAATCCAGATGCATTAAGAGGTTTGGAAGGCTTCTCACATGTTTGGTTAATATGGGGCTTTCATCACAATAACCGTAATGTCTGGGCTCCCATGGTAAAACCGCCTCGTCTTGGGGGTAATATGCGAATGGGGGTATTTGCAACCCGTTCACCTAATCGTCCCAATGCTCTAGGTCTATCCTCGGTGAAGCTTGACGGAATTGAAAACCACCCGGAATATGGCTCCATAATTCATGTGTCTGGAATTGACCTTGTCGATCAGACACCTATATATGATATTAAGCCATATCTCGCTTATACTGACAGCCATCCTGACGCCTTAGGTAGTTACTTAGATACAATAGAAGATAATAAGCTTCATGTAGAATTTAGCGAGGAGCTACTTAAGCAACTTCCTAAGAAGTATCATGAGGCTGTTATGGGCGTATTATCACAGGATCCAAGACCGTCTTATCATAATGATCCTGAAAGGATATACGGATTTTATTATGCGGGCTATAATATTAGATTTAAGGTGAGAGATAAGGACTTGTCTGTATATGAGATTACTAAGCTTTAACATAAAAATAGTACCTGGTAGAGATTACTGTACCAGGTACTATTTTTATTGTTTTGTTATGTTGAAGAGGGCATATGAGGATAAGTTAACCATTTGATATCCGTCACTTTCTTCACCTTCTAATGATATAAGATAATCGGTTTTATATTGCAGTGAAGTATCTGCTATACCATTAACGACTAAGGTTTCAGGGAATAGAACCAGATAAAGCCCATCACCTTCTGCCATATCCATATTTGAGTTTTCTACATCACATCCATAAGTTCCGTAATGCTTATTATCATTATCCATACTAGCATCACTAAACCATTCATATCTACCATCCTGAGAAAGAACAAGATAGCCTTTTCCATCCAAATCCCACTCGCCTACAAGTAATTCCTTGGCCTTTAATTCGTTTTCCTCATTCGCAACCTCTTCAACCTTCATATCCGACATGAATTTCAGAGCTTCATCATACCCACTATCATATAACTCTGGCGTAGAAGTGTAGGTTATAGAAGCCGCGTTATAATATTTTCCATAATACCTTTGATAGACCTTATAAGTAGAAGAGCCATTCTTATAAATATAACCATATTCGTACCATTTGGTACCATTTACTGTTATTTCTTTAGGCTCAAGAAATACTTCAAAACCTTCATTTTCTGATATTAAGCTCTCTATAAATGAAATCATCGCCATAGGATGCTGATATGTACTCTCCTGTGATACATTAAGGCTTAACTTATTATCATCTTTGTCTGCAAACTCTAGAGGTTCATTAACAACATTCCTGACAAGTGTCCAAACCTTTTCATCAAAGCTAAAGGATATATTTCCTATGGTAACAGGAACGGTGTCTTTGCTACAAGCAGTAATAATGAATACCATCGATAAAAATATAAATCCTTGTAGAATTTTCTTCATTGTAGTTACCTTCTCTTTCTTATCATTAAATTGTGCTATAGTATACTATACTACACCTAAATACGAAAAAATTCAATCATAATTCTTAAGTCTAATGAAGTAGGAATAATTCTCATTATTAGATGGCATAAGATTAAATAATATGATAAAATTGATATGTATTTACTAGGAACTTATAAAAACTTACTTTCAAAAGGAGATTTTACTATGGCGATGTATGAGATGAAAGCGGAGTATTATACCGGAATAAGCTTTGTAGATGAAGAGCACAAGAAGCTATTTGATATAGCTAATAAGATTTATGATTTATTGATTGACGAATTTATTCCTGATAAGTATGATTATATTATGGAAGTTGTTGATGAGCTCAAGGATTATGCAAAATATCATTTTGAACATGAAGAAGAATATATGAGAGAAATAAATCATAGAAAATTTCTTTCTCATAAGGTTTCCCATGATGAATTTATAGAAAAAATAAATGAATATGATGCTGAAATTGTAGATGAGAAGCAGAAAGAATCATTATTGGAATTATTAGAGTTTCTAACTACATGGTTGGTGGAGCATATACTTAAGCAAGATAAGCTTTATGCAGAATAGAGACTATACATAAAAAATATAAAATACAAAACAATAAAGGAGGTTTTACTATGGCTATGTATGAAATGAAACCGGAGTATTATACTGGAATACAGTTTATTGACGAGGAGCATAAAAAACTTTTTGAGATTGCTAATACAGGATATGAATTACTGACAAATGAATTTATCCCTGACAAATATGATTATATCATGGAGGTTGTCGATGAGCTTAGGGATTATACCAAATATCATTTTGATCATGAAGAAACATATATGAATAGTATAAAGTATAAGAGATTATTATCTCAAAAGGTTTCACATGATGACTTTATTGATAAAATCAACTCATATGATTCAGAAATTGTTGATGAGAATCAAAAGGAATCATTATTGGAATTGCTCGAATTTCTTACAACCTGGCTGGTGGAGCATAT
>CAZDWP010000166.1:0-5069 GCA_964508985.1 uncultured Herbinix sp.
CAATTCGGGTGTCCTTGACTGGTGATGTTTTAGAGGAGATTAAATCTGCTAAGCTTATATTAAAGACCTTGGGATATCGAACAGGGGGAATTGATGTGGTTTCCTGTCCTACCTGTGGACGAACCCAGATAGACCTTATCAAGCTTGCTAAAGAAGTAGAGGAAATGACTGAGGAATTCGATCTTAATATAAAGGTTGCAGTTATGGGTTGTGTTGTGAATGGCCCTGGAGAAGCTAGAGAAGCCGATATCGGTATTGCCGGTGGCAATGGTGTTGGCATGCTGGTTAAGAAGGGCGAGATTGTCCGCAGATTTCCTGAGGATGAGCTTCTTAATGCTTTGAGACAGGAGCTAATTAATTGGGAGCATAACGAAAAATAAACTAAGGCACATTTGTGTCTACTTGGGGTATGATAGGTACTACTGAAAAAATAGGATGGGAGAACACTACATGTTATTTTTTGAAGCATTTGAGCAATTGACTTGTGATAGTGAATTAAGAAACCTTTACAGGGAAGCCGAGGTTGTAAGGGTTGTTGCGTCCAAGCAAAACAGCACACTTACAGTATACATTAAGAGTAAGGTGTTGATTCATAGGGAAAATATAAAGAGAATGGAAGAACTGCTTAATCGGCAGCTCTTTTCACATACAGGAAATAAGGCATTTGTTGCACCGTATTTCGAGCTTGCCGAGAAATATGAATTGGAGAATCTATTTTCAGTATATCGTAACAGCATACTCGAAGAGCTAAAGGATATAAGCGTAGTTACATATTACCTGCTGACTCAGGCTGATACTAAAGTTAAGGGAAATACTATCATCATTAAGTCTAAGGAAAACTGTGTGGCTGAGGATAAATTTGAAAAGCTAAGGGACTTTCTGATCAAGTTATTTGCGGATAGATTCGGCTATGATATATTTGTTAAATGTGAGTATATTAAGCCTAAAGAGAGGAAAAACATCAGACTTCCTGCATTCCTGCGACCTGATGATGACGATAACGATGAGATAGATGAATATGAGGCACCATCATATGATTATTACGATGGTAGGGTATATGAGGAAGAGAATAATGGTGCTTATGTAAATGGAGCCGCTGTAAATGGAGCCGCTGTAAATGGAGCTGGTAACAACAATAATACTAGCAATGAAATGAACGGTCAGAGTTACGGCAATAATAATATAAGCAACAACAGACCAAGTAATGGCAATAATAATAACATAAGCGGCAACGTACCAAGTAATGCCAATAACAATATAACAAATAATAAGAAATCTACATATGAAAAGAGTAAGAATAAATTCCGTAGATTACCTAAGGATCCATCAGTAGTATACGGTAAGAATTTTGAGGGTAACGTAATCCCTATTAGCGATATTATTGGAGAAATTGGTGAGGTGGTAATTCGAGGTAAGGTAAGAAAGCTTGAGAACAGACCAATAGGAAATGAGAAAAGCTTAATAACCTTTGTACTTACCGACTTTACCGATTCCATAAAGGTTAAGATATATTCTAAAACCATAGAAGTCGAAGATATATTAGATACGCTGAAGGAAGGCTCTTTCTATACTCTTAAGGGTATAGCCATGGCAGATTCCTATGAGCGAGATATTACCGTAGGATCTGTGGTGGGTATTAAGACTATAGAGGATTTTACAGCCAAGCGATATGATAGGGCACCCATAAAGCGTGTGGAGCTTCATGCCCATACCATGATGAGTGATATGGATGCGGTTGTGGACGTGCAGAAGCTTGTTCGCCGAGCATTTGACTGGGGGCATCCTGCAGTAGCCATAACAGATCACGGGGTCGTGCAATCATTTCCACAAGCCAACCATACCATAAATCCTAAGAGCTTTACGGATCCGGAGGAAAAAGCAAGGGCCGAGAAATTCAAAGTAATATTCGGCTTGGAGGCCTATCTGGTTGATGATGTTAAGGAAGTAGTTACAAAGGGTAAGGGGCAAAGTCTATCGGAGGATGACTTTGTTGTATTTGATATAGAGACCACCGGATTTAGTAAGGTTAATGACAGGATAATAGAAATAGGAGCAGTCAAGGTATCCAAGGGTCAAATAGTCGACAGATACAGTACATTTATAAATCCAAAGATTCCGATACCTTATAATATCACTCAGCTGACATCTATTAGCGATGATATGGTGGTTGATGCTCCATTTATTGAGGACGCTCTTTTGGAGTTCTTAGAATTTAGTAAGGACTCTGTAATGGTGGCCCATAATGCATCATTTGACATGGGATTTATAATTCAAAATGCAAAGATTCTTGGTATAGAAAATGATTCTACATATATAGATACGGTGGGATTATCAAGAATATTGCTTCCGAATCTTAGCAGGTACAAGCTTAACACTGTGGCCAAGGCGCTGGGAGTCTCCTTGGAAAATCATCATAGAGCCGTGGATGATGCAGAAGCAACAGCAGAAATATTTCTCAAGCTGGTTGTTATGCTAGATGAAAAGGAAATTACAAATGTAAATGATATCGATAAGCTAGGTAGACTTTCGGCAGAGGCTATCCGTAAGCTTCCGTCTTATCATGCTATTCTATTGGCGAAAAATGATATTGGGCGCATCAATCTATATAAGATGGTGTCTATGTCTCATATTGATTATTATAATAAGAGGCCAAAGATTCCGAAGAGCTTACTTATGGAATGTAGGGAAGGGATTATAGTTGGTTCTGCATGTGAGGCGGGTGAGGTCTACCAGGCGATATTATCTGACCAATCAGAGGAACAAATTGGCAAGTTGGTTAACTTCTATGATTACCTAGAGATACAGCCTATCGGTAACAATGAATTTTTGATCCTCAGTGAGAGTAGTAATCATAGAAATATAAATTCTAAGGAAGATTTAAAACGAATCAATAAAAGAATTGTTGATTTGGGTGAAGAATATAAAAAGCCTGTAGTAGCCACATGCGATGTGCATTTTCTTGAGCCGGAGGATGAGGTGTATAGAAGAGTTATACAGGCAGGCCTTAAATACAAGGATGCCGATATGCAGCCACCTCTTTATTTTCGTACTACTGAGGAAATGCTGGAGGAGTTCACTTATCTGGGAAGAGAGAAGGCCGAGGAAGTCGTTATCACCAATACGAACCTCATATGCGATCAGATTGAAAAGATATCTCCTGTAAGACCCGATAAATGTCCGCCTATTCTACCTAATTCAGATGAAAATCTGCGAAATATATGCTATGAGAAGGCCCATGAACTGTACGGTGAAGAGCTTCCAAAGCAGGTTAAGAATAGGCTTGAGCATGAGCTTGGATCTATTATAAAAAATGGGTTTGCCGTTATGTATATAATTGCGCAAAAGCTTGTATGGAAATCAAATGAAGACGGCTATCTTGTAGGCTCCCGTGGTTCGGTTGGGTCCTCATTTGTAGCTACCATGGCAGGAATTACTGAGGTTAATCCCTTAGCACCTCATTATTATTGTGCTAGCTGTCACTATAGTGATTTCGATTCAGAGGAAGTGAAGAGCTTTAAGGGAAGCTCGGGCTGCGACATGCCCGATAAGATATGTCCCGTCTGTGGCGCAACTCTTGAAAAGGATGGACATGACATACCATTTGAGACCTTCTTAGGCTTTAACGGTGATAAGGAACCGGATATTGACCTTAACTTCTCAGGAGAATATCAGAGTAAGGCCCATGAATATACCGAGGTTATATTCGGAGAAGGCCATACATTTCGTGCGGGAACCATCGGAACACTGGCTGATAAGACTGCATTTGGCTTCGTGAAGAATTATTATGAAGATAGAGGCATACATAAACGTAACGTAGAAATAGATAGATTGATAGAGGGCTTGGTAGGTGTAAGGCGTACGACGGGACAGCATCCCGGCGGTATAGTTGTTCTCCCCCACGGTGAGAATATCTATTCATTTACTCCTGTACAGAGACCGGCTAATGATATGAAAACAAAGACAATTACCACACATTTTGACTATCACTCTATAGATCATAACCTGCTAAAGCTGGATATCCTTGGCCATGATGATCCTACCATGATTAGGATGCTTGAGGATGTAACCGGGCTGGATGCAAAGAAGATACCATTTGATGAGGAGAAGGTATTGTCATTATTTCATAATATCGAGGCCCTTGGTATCAGTCCAAAGGATATTGATGGGTGTGAGCTAGGCTGTCTTGGTGTACCAGAATTCGGTACTGATTTTGTAATGCAAATGGTTAAGGAAGCAAAGCCGAAGACATTTTCAGACTTAGTAAGAATATCTGGCCTAAGTCATGGTACGGATGTATGGCTAGGAAATGCACAGACATTGATAAAAGAAGGAACCTGTACCTTGTCTACATGTATATGTACCCGTGATGATATTATGACCTATCTAATAAATACCGGCGTAGAGCCGGGGCTTTCCTTTAATATTATGGAGAGCGTTCGTAAGGGTAAAGGCCTTACTCGCGAATGGGAGGAGGCAATGCTTGCATCAAATGTTCCTGAGTGGTATATCCAATCCTGTAAGCAGATAAAATATATGTTCCCGAAAGCCCATGCGGCAGCTTATGTAATGATGGCATTTCGTATAGCATATTTTAAGATATATTATCCACTTGCTTACTACGGGGCATACTTTTCGATTCGTGCATCGGCATTCAACTATGAGCTGATGTGCCAGGGGAAAGAACACTTGGAAAGCATAATGGCAGACTACAAGCGTAGAAACAGCACCTTAACCAAGAAAGAACAGGATACATTTAGAGATATGCGTATAGTTCAGGAAATGTATGCAAGAGGAATATCATTTGAACCTATAAATGTATTTACCGCAGATGCCCATAGATTCCAGATCGTAGGAGACAAGCTAATGCCATCCCTAAGCTCAATAGACGGAATGGGAGAAATAGCTGCTAACGGCGTTGTCGAAGCCGCAAAGAATGGAAAATTCCTATCACGAGATGACTTCAAGGTACGCTGTAAGGTGAGCTCTACCGTCGTAGATACCATGGCAAGATTGAACTTGCTTGGAGACCTTCCACAGTCGAATCAGATGTCGTTGCTGGATTTTCTGTA
>CAZDWP010000167.1:0-2610 GCA_964508985.1 uncultured Herbinix sp.
GCAGGGATATGGTTACAATGTAGAATATCTTCATACTGAAATCGGGAAAATACTAGGACTTGACAAGAAATATAATATAATCATTATTGGTGCAGGTAATTTAGGACAGGCTTTAGCTAATTATACAGATTTTGAACGTAGAGGATTTTTTATTAAGACTATTTTTGATATTAATCCGAGGCTTGTAGGTCTATCAATTCGTGGAATAGAAATTAAATTTATCGACCAGCTAGAAGAGTATATAAAGATGAATCAGGTGGATATTGCCGCTCTAACGCTACCTAAAGCAAAGGCACCTCAGATCGCGTCAGATCTTGCAAAATGGGGCATTAAAGGAATTTGGAACTTTGCGCCCACAGATATTCATTTGCCAGAGGATGTTATTATTGAAAACGTACATTTGGCTGAGAGCTTAATGAAACTATCTTATAAACTATCCGAAAAGCAACATACTGCCGATAATTAATGTATGTACTTAAGAAGGCAGGTTGACATATGAGGAAAAGAAAGAAAATAGATTTTAATAAGATAGTTATTAATAAGAAACTGCCTATTCTTACTTTGGATGCTAGATGGCATGAATTGTTTCCTGATGAGATAAAATCATTTCGAATAAAGGAGCTTGAGCAGAAGGTAAATCGACTTCTGAAAAACCAAGGTAAGACAGTAAATGATATCAAGGATATGAAAAAGCTTAAAAGGTCTTTGATTTCTGATATTGTAGTTAATATGGATATCAAGGATGATATCTTAGGAAAATCTAAGGAGAAGAAGCTAGATCAGAACAAAAAGTATATTAATGAGCTAAATGAAAAGATTGATAATGCGTCTGACACGTTATCAGAGCTTCCTTACAAAATCAAAGAGGCCAATGAAGAGCTTGTACTAGAAAGTATAAAAAGCTGTTATAAGAGAATCCATGATAATCAGTATAAGCTAGAAGATATATCGGAGTGGATTAAAAAGACCAGAGAAGAATTAAAGCAGAAAATTTTTGAGAAGAACGACATGGAGACTGCTAATACTTTAATTTATACCTATATGCATAATCTTTTAGGTCCAGAAGTAATCGATCTATTTGATGTGAAGCTTAATATAAATAAAAAAGATAGTGAGAACCCTTAATTAAGGAATGATGAGCTTGATAACCGGTATCGGAGTAGATTTAATTGAGATTGACCGAATTAGAAAAGCCTGTGAAAAGGAAGGTTTTATAAAGCGTTGCTTTACAGAGGATGAAATTACTCTTATAGACTGTAACTGGCAGAGAGCGGCCGGTAATTTTGCCGTTAAGGAAGCGGTGGCGAAGATGCTAGGTACTGGCTTTAGAGGTATTTCTTTGAAGGATATAGAGGTACTTAGAGATGAACTAGGAAAGCCATATGTGAATTTATATGGTAAAGCAGCAGATTTGGCAAAAGCCCAAGGGGTAACGACCATCCATGTATCCATTACCAATACGCAAGACTATGCCAATGCCTTCGTTATAGGTGAACATATAAGTGGGGCAAGAGATGAAACAGATAGTTGATTCTGATAAAATGAAGAAGATTGATAAACATACCATGGAGGTTATTAAAGTACCTCCACTTGTTTTAATGGAAAGAGCAGCCATGGAGGTTGTTTACAAGGTAATGCAAACTATAAAAAAGGAGGACCGAATACTTGTAGTGTGCGGTCCCGGAAATAACGGTGCTGATGGAGTTGCGGCTAGTAGAATCCTGTTCATGCAGGGCTACCATGTTGCAATTCTTTTGCTATTTGAAAAAGGAAAATATAGTGAGCAAATGAAAACCCAGCTTACTATAGCTGAAAATCTAGGTATAAGTATTGATAACAGGAAAAAGATATATGAATATAATATAATAATTGATGCTCTGTTTGGAATAGGCTTATCCAAGCCCATAGAGGGTAGTGTCGCTAGTATTATTAAGGAAATAAACGAAGGTAGCCACAAGGTCTATAGTGTAGATATTCCGTCAGGGATATCGGCTGATACGGGTAAGGTTATGAATGTGGCTATTAAGGCGGATTATACAATAACCTTTGGATATATGAAGCAAGGTCTCTTACTTTATCCTGGAGCTGATTTTGCGGGAGAGATAACTGTAGCCAATATCGGATTTCCCAACGAAGCCCTGCAAAGTATTAAGGCGGACACCTTCTGCTATACCATCGAGGATCTTAGCTTGCTTCCCAAAAGAAGAAGTGACGGACATAAGGGGACATTCGGTAAGGCCTTGATTATTGCGGGAAGTGAAGGCATGTGTGGTGCAGCCTATCTGTCTGCTAAGGCTTGCCTAAAGATGGGGGCTGGCATGGTTAAGATTCTTTCTTCTCCGGTGAATCGAGAGATTATTCAGACACTTCTTCCAGAGGCAATATTTGCATCCTACGATACAGATAAGAACATTTCATCAGCTATAGGCTGGGCAGATGTGATAGTAATCGGTCCGGGACTTGGGTTATCTGAAAAGACACAAGAGCTGTTAAGTGCCATAATCAATTTAAAACCCAAGGCAAAACTTCTTTTTGATGCCGATGCCATTAATGTGTTCGCTAGTGGACTGGATAATGATAAAGCTTCCACAGACGAGCGTATAGCTGTAA